>JAGLWB010000375.1 GCA_023133655.1 Bacteroidales bacterium | reverse complement strand
TTATAAACCAGGTGATAAAGTTGATGTCTCATTGAAAAGTGGCCTGGTCACTGTAGGCGAAAAAACATTTCCGTTTGCCCCTCTGCCAGAAAAACTCATGGGGATCTTTAAAGCGAAAGGACTTGTAAATTACATTAAGCAGGCAATAAAATAATTTTCAAACTTAAGAATGTGAAATGCTGAAAATTATTTTTGGCAAGTTTTTTGACGTACCTCCTGAATAATTTCACATTTGTCTTAAAAAAATAGATGAGAAAAAAACTCCTTTTATACATATTTTTGGCATTGATCTTCATCTCAGGGATCTATATCCTTCTCATCAGTGTGTACCCAAAAATGGCTATTTTTTTTCCCATCTTCCTTTTTTTAATTTTAACAGATGCATATCTTTGGAACTCCATAAAGAATAAAATATTCTGTTTTAACCAAGTTGTTAAGAAACTTCTGACAGCTTTATACTGGTTACCCTTTATAGTCTTATTAGGGTTTGTCGTTTTATCCCTTTTTATCCCTCATGAGGCGTTAATGACAAAGTTTTCCACCTATTTGCTGGGAGTGGTTATGGCAGTCTATATTTCGAAGATATTTCCATCATTTTTCCTTGCCCTGAGCGATATTTTCAGGGTTGTAGGCTGTGTTGTTAACAGGATAAAAGCTAAAACTTCGAAATCTGAACTACCAGTCGGAAAACGAATAACCAGAAGCAGGTTTTTGCAGAACCTTGGCTTGATAAGTGGCGGAATCGTTATGAGTAGTTTCATTTTGGGCATAGTAAAATGGGCCACGGATTTCAGAGTCATCAGGCAACCTATCTCCTTGTCAGGCTTACCTTCTGTGTTTAAGGGATTGAAAATTGTTCAGATTTCAGACTTGCATCTTGGGAGCTGGGCTTCAAATGATGCTCTTGAAGAAGCTGTCGGAATGATTAATGACCTTCAGCCGGATATTGTTTTCTTCACTGGTGACATGGTGAACTATACAACTTCAGAAGCATTTCCTTATGAACCAATTTTAGCAGGGATACGCGCCAAACATGGTATCTTCTCAGTTTTAGGAAACCATGATTACGGAGAGTATGTGGGATGGGACTCGGAATCCGGCAAGGCAAGAAATTTAAATGACCTGATTGAATTTTATGACCGGCTGGGCTGGACATTATTGAGAAACAATAACAGAGTTATAAAAATTGGTTCAGGGAAGATTGGTGTGGTTGGTGTTGACAATTGGAGCGTGTACAGCCGTTTTCCAAGTTTGGGTGATTTGGATGAGGCTACCAAAGGCATGGAGAATGTTGACATTAAGCTTCTTCTGTCTCATGATCCATCTCATTGGGAACATGAGGTTTTAAAAGGTTTTAATGACATTGACATTACTTTTTCAGGGCATACACATGGCTTTCAATTTGGTGTGGAGATGCCTGGTTTTAAATGGAGCCCTGCAAAGTATTTATACAAGCACTGGGCGGGATTATACTCGAAAAACAGTGATCAAAATAGGGAACAATACCTGTATGTAAACCGTGGACTGGGGAATATAGGCTACCCCGGACGGATAGGTATCTTGCCTGAAATTACGCTGGTGGAGTTAGTGTGATCTCGTTCCTCATTTTTTATTGGTTATTGGTTACTTCTCATTAAATTTCCTAATTTATCATTTCTGATAAATCATTGACATTTTTAGGGCGACTTAGTGCTATCCTTTGTGTCCCTTCGCAGTAAAAACAGCATCTTCAACCATTGATTAGCTTGGCATAGAAACTGTTGAGAGGAATAAAAAATATGAATGAAAATCAAAAATTAAAAATCAGAAATAACTAATAACAAATAAAAAATTACAAAGTACGGCAGACTTCATCGAATTTTGGCTACCCCGGACGGATAGGTATCTTGCCCGAAATTACGCTGGTGGAGTTAGTATGAGCAATATCTTCTTTTTATAAATCAAACCATTTAGCTACAACACTCGTTTTATCCTCTGGTTCTGATTCATGCCTGAATTCATTTGTTTGTTGATTGTAAATATACTCTTTGCCCCATTTTTGTCCATTTTCTGCCACTAATTTAATGGCATCACAAATATAGATCACTTCTTCATCAGTCATAACCGGGTGAATAGACAATCTGATCCAACCAGGCTTTTCAGATAAATCGCCATGACTAATTTTATCGGTGATCTCTTTTGAATGCTCATAAGTAACATCAAGCAGAAAATGCCCATAAGTACCTGCACAGGCACATCCTCCTCTCACCTGTATTCCAAAATGGTCGTTCAAAAGCTTAACAGCAAGGTTATAATGAAGCCCATCTAAGTAAAAAGAAATAGTTCCAAGCCGGTCTCTCGTGTTATCAGCCAGGATATGAATACCTGGAATAGTTTCCATTTTTTTGAAGGCGATGCTTACAAGCTCTTGTTCTCTTTTTTTTATTTGAGTGGTGCCAATTTGTTCCTTTAATTGAATGCTTAACGCAGTTCTGATGGCTTGAAGAAAACCTGGTGTCCCTCCATCTTCACGTGCCTCAATATCATCAATGTATTTATATTCACCCCAGGGGTTAGTCCAATCTACGGTCCCTCCACCGGGTTGGTCGGGAATTGGATTGTTATATAAGGATGAGCAGAAAATCAGTACACCTGAGCTACCAGGGCCACCTAAAAATTTATGTGGGGAGAAAAAAATTGCATCCAGCTTCTTCAATGGATCTTCCGGGTGCATATTGATATCAACATAGGGTGCTGAAGCAGCAAAATCAATAAAGATATAGCCGCCATGTTCGTGCATTATTCTGGCTATTTCATAATAAGGTATTTCAATTCCAGTGACATTGGAACAAGCTGTTATGGAAGCAATCTTTGTTTTACGATCTTTGTATTTCTCAAGATTTTTCCGTAACTCATTCAGATCGACTAACAGGTCCTTTCCAGGTTTAAGCTGAACAACATCAGTAGCTGTTTCAAACCATGATGTATGATTCGAATGGTGTTCCATATGGGTTATGAAAACAACCGGCCTTTCTTTCTCCTGAAGGCATTCCTTTAAGGATAATTTTCCACAATTACGTAATCCAAGAATGCGTTGAAACTTATTGATGACACCGGTCATGCCAAATCCGGAAGTGATGAGAATATCGTCTGCGGATGCATTTACGTGATCTTTTATTATTTTATGAGCAAAATGATACGCTTTGGTCATTAACGTACCTGTTTCGCTTGTTTCGGTGTGTGTATTCCCAACATATGGACCAAACGTATGTGCAATTTTCTTCTCAATAGGAGCGTATAAACGGCCACTGGCAATCCAGTCGGCATAGATCATTTTTTTTTCTCCATGCGGGGTCTTAAAAATTAGATCCTGACCGATTATTTGTTTTCGGAACTTTTCAAAATAATCTTCCATATGTTGTATTTGTTATTATTTAGAAACAAGTTTTTATGTAAAGAGCTATCAATAGCCCCGCCTTTCAAGGCGGGGATTAAAAAGCAAGTAATGCAGCCCTCTTCAAAATTCAATCATTAATCTCCCTGAGAAATTTGAAGTGATGTAACTTCAATATCCCCACCTTCTGAATAAATAGTAAGCCAATTGTTATCGTTTCTGTACCAGGGGTCCTGGGCGCTAATCCTGATGATATAATCATTTATTTCTCCCCGCTGAATGCTTTTCAGGACAATGCCGCCGTATTTCTGGCCGTCCTGCCCATAACTCAAATAAACTTTTGCATTATCTTCTCCAATGATCCGGGCTTTTAACAGTATATAATTATTTTTTCGAAATCTAATATTAATAGGAGGGAAGGGATATTTTTCGTCTGAATTGTTTTTTATGATAACAGATGACGTGACCAGCTCCACAATGGCATGTTCTTCGATAAATATCCGGATACTATTGATCCGGTTATCAGGGTAATTCTCATCCGGTTTAATTTTTTTTGCATCTCTGTAAGCCTGAATAGCCTGATCCAGAATCTTCTTATTATATAGGTCATCTGCTTTGGCTATAGCTTTTTGATAGGCTTCAGTAAGCTCCATTTCTCTTACCAGTATCAATTTTTCAACTTCTTTAAGCCTGTCTCTTGGATAAGATTCATCCGGGTTAATTTTTATCGCACTCTGGTATTTGGTTTTTGCATTTTTATAATCTTCCTCCGAGTAATATTTATCTGCTAAAGCAACGGCATTATTATACGCCTTTTCTTTAGCCACTTCATTGCCTTGAATAGCCACATTTATCTCATCTATCTTATTTATTGGATACTTTTCATCTGGTTTAATATTAAAAGCATCCTGATAATTTTTTATCGCATCTTCGTAGTTCCCTTGTTCGAAAAACAGGTCAGCTTTGGCAATAGCATCATTATATTTCTTCTGAATGTTAAGTGCTTCAATAATGGAATTTATTTCATCAATTTTGTTTTTGGGGTAGGACTCATCAGGAAAAAGTGTTAATGCTTCCTCAAATGAAGAAGTTGCCTGTTGATATTTTTTTTCATTGAAGTAGGCGTCACCCTGAGTAATTGCATTGTTGTAGTCTCGTAGTGCGGATGCTTTTTGTGCTAATAATTCTTCAATTTTACGGATCCTTGTTCTGGGGTACATTTCTTCAGGCTTGATGTCTAATGCAAGTTGGTATTTTGGTTTTGCTGTTTCATATGATCTCTCCACAAAGAGTCTGTCAGCTTCTTGAATGGCATCATCGTATGCTTTCTGTTGTTGCTTTTCAACAAGCAACTCCTGCTGCTGTTTTTCCTGTTCAATACGTTGCTGCTCCTGCCGCTGTTG
>JAGLWB010000374.1 GCA_023133655.1 Bacteroidales bacterium | reverse complement strand
AACTGATCCACCTACGAAATTCCTTACTTCTTAGTGGGGTAAAAGATATTGTTCCTCTTAAAGCCTTTAATAGCAAGTTCCTTAGAAAAACTAAAAGGAATTTCGCCAAATGGTGTGCCAATCCCCGGTCATAACGCTATAAAATCCTGTCCGGCTGGGGTAATGAAATTTTGATATGCCCAAGCCCGTATCGTGCTTCTTAACTACTTAAAGATTGAGGAGATCGTTGTCGTATCTTGATTTAAACTTTTATAAACCTAACATTTTTTCCTGCCGTGCGTCTATGGATTATAACTTACTTATATAGTTCCCTCTGGTACCTTTTGCATTGAAAATTCTGTGAGCAAAGATACTTACTGGTACCCTTTATATGTCGAAATCCTCTACCGGATTCTTAATGTTTCGTAAACTCTTTGTCGTTACATGAGTGTATATCTCTGTAGTCCTTGTCGACTTGTGGCCTAAAATCTCCTGTATGTACCTGATATCTGTGCCACTCTCCAGTAAATGCGTTGCTAAACTGTGTCTCAGGCAATGCAATGTAAAATTATGGTTTTTTATTACTCTTGACAAATATTTATTGAAAATTTTTCTTAAACTGTTCGGCGAATATTGATCTTCTTTATTAGGCCCCTCAAATAACCATACAACCGGCCTGTATGCTTTGAAATTCTTAATATAAAAAGGGCATTCATTTTTTAAGTTCTCACAGATCCGCCCTCTGGCGGATCTGTGAGAAATATTACTTTTGAGAGAGAACCACGGGGGGTGAGGTTGTATTTTTTCGATCAGTCGATATTAAGCGCTCCAACCAATTCAGCAATAGAATCGATATCGTGTTGCTCCAAATATTCATCAATCCCCTCAATGATCTTTACCGATACCTGTGGATCGATGAAATTTGCTGTTCCAACCTGAATGGCTGATGCTCCGGCTAAAATAAACTCAATGGCGTCGGTTGCATCCATGATCCCACCCATCCCAATAACCGGTATTTCTACCGCTTGCGATACCTGCCAAACCATGCGAAGCGCAATCGGTTTGATTGCAGGACCTGAGAGGCCTCCAGTGATGGTTGAAAGAATGGGCTTCTGCTTTTCTGCATCAATAGCCATGCCCAGGAAAGTGTTTACCAATGATACAGCATCTGCACCTGCTTCCTCCACAGCGATGGCAATATCATCAATAGCCGTTACATTAGGCGAGAGCTTGACAATCAGTGTTCTATCATATACTTCCCGTACAGCTTTGGTAACCGCCATCGCTGAAGGACAACTTACTCCAAAAGCCATACCTCCTTCCTTCACATTCGGACAGGAGATGTTCAGTTCCATGGCAGGAACGTTGGCAAGTTTGTTTATTTTTTTTGTCACCTCAATATACTCTTCAACGGTCGATCCATTGACATTTACAATTATATGGGTGTCAAGATCTTTGATCCGGGGATAAATGTGGTTAATAAAATAGTCTACCCCTCTATTTTGCAGTCCAACTGTGTTTAACATTCCCGATGCTGTTTCCGCCATTCTCGGGTAAGGATTTCCTTCTCTAAGTTTAGGAGTCAGTCCTTTGACTACGATGCCGGCAAGCCTGTTCAAATCAATAAAATCAGCAAACTCTTCACCAAAACCGAAAGTCCCTGATGCGGTCATCACAGGATTTTTTAATTGAAGATCACCTATTTTAACGCTTAGATCTGCCATGTTAAATCATTAATGTTGAATACTGGACCCTCCGTGCAAACACGCTGGTTTCCGCTTTTTGTTTCGACAATGCAACACAAACAGGCCCCAAAACCGCATGCCATCATATTTTCCAGCGACACTTCACATGATTTATTATGATGGTGCGCAATGTTACCAATAGCCTTCATCATAGGTTCCGGGCCACAGGCATAAATCATATTGTAGTTAGCTATTTTATTAAAAACAGAATGCTGTGTAACAACTCCTTTCTCCCCGGCTGAACCGTCTTCAGTTGTAATAAATACTTCACCAAAGGCTTTGTATTGGTCAATAAGGAGGATCTCTTGATGTGTCCGGCCGCCAAATAGAAAAGTAATGGGTATACCCTGGTTTTGCAATTCCTTTGCCAAAAGGATAAAAGGAGCTATTCCTGAGCCGCCGCCAACGATAAGAACGGGCCCTTTTACTGGGATGGAGAATGAATTTCCCAATGGGAAGATCATGTTAACCTGATCGCCTTCAGATAGCGTCCCGAGCTTACGGGTACCGGCACCAATTATTTTAATAAAGAAACGTATTGTATTATTTGTTTTATCCGTTTCGAGGATTGTAAAAGGTCTTCTTAAAAAAACATCCCGGGAATCATCAATACGGAGTTCGGCAAAATTACCCGGACGAATATCAGGAAGGGAGTCAGGGGCAATTAATTCGAGCAAAAAATTGTTTTCATTTAACCAGATGATTTGATTGACGGTGCAATCACTGACTTTTTTCATTTTTTTCTTGCTTCTCATCCGGTTGATCTTCAACCTTTTTACTCTCTTTTTTTGCATCGTCCGTAGCAGGCTTATCTTCTTCTTTTTCCTCTTCCTCAGGAAATTCAAGCATCTCTTTTTCAACCAGCGTGTTATACCAGGTAATTACCTTTTTGATGTCTGAAGTGTAAACCCTCTCTTTGTCATATTCAGGGATCATTTCATCGAAGAATTTACTTAATGCTTCTTTATCTGACTTAGGATCAATAGCTTGCTTTCCTTCTAGCTTTTCGTACATCATTTTGAAGACATCAACTAATGGCATATCATCTTCTTCAGTGAAAATACTGATCTCTTCCAGGGAACTAATTCTTTCATGCGAAAATGCCGTAAATCGTTTTCCTTCTGATAACGATTCAACAATAACGCCATTCTTGGCTTGTGTTATTGTTTTATATAGCCCCGGTCTTCCGGCGATCGATAAAATTTCTTTTAAATCCATTGATTATAGTTTGCGACAAAAATAAGAAATATTCACATCTCTAAATAATTTTATAATTTTTATACTCTCCGATCCGCCAACCGGTTAATTTTTCGACCAGGCGAAGAAACTTTTGCTTGAAGGTGAATTGTTTTTGAGTCGGGTCGAACGAAAACTTCCAGTTAATTGCCTGGATCCGCGGTTGCATTACTTCAGGATGTGTACCATTAAAAGAGGTCAGCGAATCTATGCTGGAATAATCAAACTCGTTAACCGACGGGATCTTTTTCTCAACCCAATCATCATTATGCCATAGTTTATTAAAACTTTTTTGTTTGGCTTGCTGAACAGAAGGGGGCTTAACCCATCCATAATGGTAAACAGAAGCATCAATTTGTTTGACGGCGAGATGTCTGTTTTTTATTCTAAAACCCTGGGCATCGCGGTATGAATGGATTTCCGGAATATTTCTAACAATTCTGACTTCACGCCGGTACCATTTCCGGGAATCTCCAGTGTAATCATAAGATCCGTAAAAGTGGAGATAGTTAAAAAGAAGTCCCTCCACACGTTTATCCGGGAGGTGATTTTCCATTTCATGTTTGATAACTGGAAGATATTTCTCATGTACCACTTCATCCCCTTGTATGTAGAAACACCAATCGGTATTGGGAGAAATGGCTTTAAAGGCTTTGTTCGTCTCATCGGCCAGCACACTGCCGCCTTCGCGTAAATTATCATCCCAAACAGTATGAACGATTTTGATTTTAGGAGAGGAAATAGATTGTATCAAGCCGTATGTTTCATCTTCTGACTTCCCCAGAGCCACGATAAATTCGTCACACACAGGCAAAATTGAAGTAATGGCTTCAACAATGGGATAATCAAAAAGAATGGCATTTCTAATGAATGTAAAGCCACTAACTTTCATAATTTCTTTCGTTTTTCTCTTTTCTCTTTTCGCTTCTCGTCTTTCTTCTTTCTTTCGCTTTTCTCTTTTCGTTTCTCGCTTTTCGCCTTTCTTCTTACATTCCCGTATAATTATGCGGCGTAATATCCCGCATCTCTTGTTTAACTGCTTCAGGAACTTTTAAGCTTTCGATGAAGTCAATGATTGTACTTTTTTCAATTTTTTCATGGGTTCTGGTAAGCTCTTTTAACGCC
>JAGLWB010000373.1 GCA_023133655.1 Bacteroidales bacterium | reverse complement strand
TTTTTTTTACATTGCTCATAACAACTTCCTTATTAATATGTTAATAAAATAAACCAGTGAGTTAAGAAATGGCTGGCTTAACTCAATTCAGTTCAAAAAGCAAAATTTGCAGGAAAGGGTATTGTCAATAGGAAAGAGGAATAAAAGAAATACCTGTTTTTGAAAATGTATATACTTAAATAAGAGATTGTCAGTAGTATATCTTCTTTTAAATTTATCAGGATATCAAATAAAAGGTAATATGGTTTTATGAATAAGTTATTAACAATACATAGGTGTTTTGGTTAGTAAAGACCACATTTTTTTATAATTTTTTTTTTCTTCAGGAGATATAGCATCTTAATTAACTATACATGTTAGCTTTTGTTAAATTTGCTTTTTATTTTTATTCTAAAACAAACTGATTTCGTTCACGTTTAGTTATTAACTTAGCTTATAATATCAATCAAGAGTTAAATCGTATAGAAAATTTTCTACGTACCAATCATCATTATTGGTGCGGGTTTCGAGTTGCGGGTTGCAGGACGAAAACATGAAACCCGTAACTTGAAACATGAAACAGAAATATAACGTACTGATATTCATTTATGTTTTTTAACCCTTGATTCGCATTTATAATATTTATTAATGAATAACCTGGCTGATAAACATGTATTGTTTCTTCCCCGGTGGTATCCAAGCCATTACGACCCTATGCCCGGGCTGTTCATAAAATATCATGCTGAAGCTATTGCTGACGCAGTCAAGGTTTCGGTATTGTATGCACAGGCAGCGACTGATATTCCGGGTAAATATATTATTGATCTGAAGGAAGAGAATCAGGTTTATACAGTTAGGGTTTATTATAAACCTTGTTCTTCCAAAATACCTGCTATAATAGCTCCGGTAGTGAATGCCTTCCGCTTTCTTTCTGCCATGAAAAAAGGCTACAGAAGCCTCAATGAGAATATAGGCAAACCCGATCTTATTCACGTTCATGTACTGACCAGGCTTGGGCTAATAGCATATTTACTTAAGGTATTTAAAGGTATCCCGTATTTGATCACAGAACATTGGTCGAGGTACCTGCCTGAAACCGGAACGTTTAATGGATCAGCAAGGAAATGGTTAACCCGACTGGTCGTCCGCAATGCTGAAGCTGTTACTACGGTTACTGATAATCTGAAACAAGCCATGATCGCTCACGGGTTGGAGAATAGAATTTATTTGATCTTACCAAATGTTGTTGATACAGATAAATTTAAGCCATCTGAAAAAAATATTGACCATGATAAGATCAGGTTTGTTCATGTTTCATGCTTTGAAGACCGGTCAAAAAATATTTCAGGGATACTAAACACCCTGGCAAGATTATCTGAGATAAGGCAGGATTTTGAGTGTTTTTTTGTTGGTGAGGGGATGGATCTCGCGATTATGAAGAATAAAGCCGACAAGCTTAATTTGCTGAATAAGAATGTTTTTTTTACCGGCCTCCTGGAAGGAGTTGAGATTTCCAATATGGTTAGCAGTGCCGATTTTATGATATTATTCAGCCATTATGAAAATATGCCGGTGGTGATAAATGAAGCCTTTGCTTGCGGTGTTCCTGTTGTTTCCAGCAGCGTTGGGGGAATACCCGAATACGTAAAAGAAGAAACTGGTACACTGGTTGAACCCGGTAATGAAAATGATTTTCTTGAGAAGATAATTCATATGATGGACCACTTTTCAGCATATGATAAAAGTAAGATTCGGAAATTTGCAATTGAATCATTCAGCAAGGAAGCGATTTCCAGACAGCTAATTGATTTATATGCTTATATTTTACCAGGTGAGAGGAGAAGAAAATAATACAAATAATTACCGTTTTGGCATCATGTGCTCAGGCTATCATTTCCATCAATGGAAAGCCAAAACTATCCAGTTCCTGATTGATTATGGTCATGAACCTTCTTTATTGATCATTGATGACAGGCCGGACATGAAAATGCCTTTCGTGAAGAGATTATGGCATTACCCATATGCTAAATTTTTGTTCAGAATATATAACCGATTCTTTTTCAAGCCTGCTTCCAGGCAGCTTGTATCATTAGAATCTTTATTAAAAGGTGTCCCAAATATAAGATGCCGGGTTGAGGAAAAGGGGTTTTCTGAAATTTTCACTGACCAGGATGTTGAGCGGATAAAATCACATAACCTTGATTTTGTTCTCAGGTTCGGATTTAATATTATCAGGGGGGGGATACTTCAATCAGCCAGGTTTGGAATATGGTCTTTTCATCATGCTGATGAACAAAAGTACCGTGGCGGGCCTCCGGGTTTTTGGGAAATTTATTTCAGGGATAATGTTAATGGTGCTATTTTACAACGCTTAACAAACAGGCTGGATGCTGGTTATGTCCTGAGAAAAGGTTATTTTAAAACAATCCATCATTCGTGGCCTGCTAATTTGGACCGGTTGCATTTTGAATCGGCCAGATGGCCTTCGCAAGTTGCGGAAGACTTGAAGAACGGGGTTCTTGATCCTGATAATTTAGAACCAAGCAGTTCAACTGCAAAAATATACCATTTTCCAGGTAATGGAAAGATGTTATGGTTTCTTTTTCAATCATTGTACAATAAACTATCTTTTCATTATCATGACCTGTTTAAAGCTGAAAAATGGAATATTGGGATTATAACAAAACCCGTTTCTGAATTAATGCAACCAAATCTAAACATAGAGCCTCTTTGGTTGCAGAAGCCTCCTTCCGGAAGCTACTATGCTGACCCTTTCGGTTTTTTTGATGATGGTAATTTTCGTATCCTTTATGAGGATTATAATTTTAAAGAAGCAAAAGCTAAGATTTCGTGTGTGAACATTGAACCCGGAAGCGGAAAAATCATCAAAATAAAACCTTGTATTGAAGAACTACACCATTTGGCATATCCTTTCCTTTTCACGGAACAGGGCGAAACGTATTGCATGCCCGAAAGTGCTGATGATTCACAAGTTGTATTGTACAGATACGACAAAAATTCGGACAGTTTTGTTCAACACGGTGTATTGCTACATGATATGGATGCTGTTGACGCCACATTGATCAGGTATGAGAGCAAGTGGTGGTTGTTTTTCACCAGAAAGCATTTATCAGATACGCATTTATATGTTTATTATGCTGATGTGTTGACAGGTGAGTATCAGCCACACAAGAACAACCCTGTTAAAACTGATGTTCGGTCAGCCCGACCAGCAGGATTGCCTTTTGTGATTGGAGGAACTCTATTCCGTCCTGCTCAGAACTGTTCAAAAACCTATGGCGGGAGTACAATTATCAACAGGGTTTCGGTACTTTCACCTGAGAATTTTAAAGAGGAAAAAGTCAATGAAATTAAACCCTTTCAGAATACTGTTTTTAACAAAGGAACCCACACTCTCTCTGCTGTTGGTGATTTTACACTCATAGATGGGAAATATTTTGTATTTAGTTACAACCAGTTTTTCCAGCGGTTGAGGAGGAAACTAAGCAAAAAGTTGCATGTTTAAGAATATTTTAAGTACGGCTTTGGCAAGGGTGATAAATGCTGCATTGACCCTGGTTATCCTTTTGATTAATACCAATAATTTAGGTCAGGAGGGATTGGGGACATTAGGCCTTGTTGTTCTTGGAATAACAATTATTCTTTTATTTAATAATTTTATTGGAGGCGGGGCATTGGTTTACCTTGTCCCAAGGCAGGATCTATTTAAGATTATGGTTCCTTCTTATCTGTGGGCAATCTTAATTTCTGTTTTTGGCGCTTACCTATTAAGCCTTTTTCATCTTATTCCTTCTGAATATACACACCATGTATTGTTGTTAGGGCTTATGCACTCATTGATGACAGTAAACTATAATGTTTTGGTAGGGAAAGAGAAAATTCATACCTTCAATGTTATCTCAGTCATACAGGTTATGGCAACAGTGGCGTCACTGGTTTATTTTATTTATTATCAAGGAATTACTGAGGTTGTTTCTTTTATTTATGCCTTGTTTACCGGTTATTCTCTTGGCTTCATCCTTGGGGTAATTTCAATTTGGCCTCATATCACATTTACAAATTTAAAAGGTGTTGGGAAGACCATCAGGCAGATCATTAAATATGGGAAGTTCATCCAGACAGCAAATATTATCCAAATGCTGAATTATCGGTTAAGTTACTATATTATTGATTTTTTTATGGGCCGGGCTGCACTGGGAGTTTACAATGTAGGCGTTCAATTGACAGAAGGTGTATGGTTGGTTGGAAAAAGTGTGGCCATGGTTCAATATGCAAGGATCTCAAATGTAGGAGATGAGTTATATGCGAAAAGAATTACAATTCAACTGACTAAATTTACTTTTATTCTAACCTTTCTTATTCTGGGCGTTTTGATTGTGCTTCCTGAATCCTTTTACGGAGCAGTATTAGGTGATGAATTTATGAGTGTAAGAATGATCATCATTTTATTGGCAGCAGGGATCCTAGCTACAGCGATATCAATGATGTTCAGTCATTATTTCACTGGAGTGGGGAAACCTAAATACAATATGATAGGTTCGTCCATTGGTTTCATATTTACTTTAATCTTAGGATTTTCGTTCATCCCGAAATATGGAATAATTGCTGCTGCACTGACAGCTTCCGTTTCGTATATGGCAAACATGGTTTATTTGATGGTCATTTTTATTAAATTTACAGGTGCTAAATCTTCTGATTTTGCATTGAAGAAGGATGATGTCCGCTTTTTATGGAATGAGATCAGGTTGATTAGAAGATGGGAGACGGGAGACGGGAGACGGGAGACGGGAATCAGGAAACGGGAATCAGGAGACGGGAAACGGGAAACGGGAATCAGGAAACGGGAAACGGGAATCAGGAAACAGGAATCAGGAAAAATAATATAAAATTAATTTAGTTATTGTTAAATTAAAAATTTAAGATAGGATTGATAGAAAGTTTTATAACAGGCAGATAAGATAGTTAATTTAAAGGTTTAATTTAATAAGATATATTTTGATTTAGCGATATAAAATAGTAAATTATAAGCAATAGAATATTAATAATTTAGAAAAAAATTTCAATGTTAAAAATATAAATCCATGAAAAAGCTAATATTTCTTTTTACTTCTTTCTATATTTTTTTTTCTATTACTTGCTCAAGAGGTCCGGATTATTATCCCGGGAGCATCAATGACGAAAGTAGAATTAAAAAAGAGGTTCCGAAAAATATAATCTTCTTGATCGGTGATGGTATGGGGTTATCTCAAATTTCTGGTGCATCATTTGTGAATGATAACTATTTAAACCTCGAACAATGTTCTGATATTGGATTGATCAAAACCCAGTCGGCAAACAAATATATCACCGGATCTGCTGCTTCTGCCACAGCTTTCGCTACCGGTGAGAAAACAAATAATTTATTTGTGGGTGTTGATGTTAATGGCAACCCGTTGGTTAGCATTGTTGAACTGCTTGAGGAAAAAGATTATGCTACAGGTATAATTACTACCTCCTTTATTGCTGATGCTACTGTAGCAGCATTTTATGCGCATGTTGATGACAGGTATAAACACGAACAAATTACATCGGATCTAATGCTTGTTGACATGGAATTTATTGCCGGTGGTGGGCAAAAGCATTTTGACCAGCGGACAGATGGATTAAACCTGATTGATACCATGTTAAGCAACGGATATACAGTTTATTATGACTACGATGATGTTGTTGTTGAGGATAGTGAGAAAATAGTATTATTTATTGCCGAAGCAAAACCACCATCCTATGCTGATGGCAGGGGGGATTTTTTACCCGAGACTACCAGGAAAGCATTGAAATTATTGAAAAAAAACAGGAATGGTTTCTTCCTTGTTGTGGAGGGAGCACAGATTGACTGGGCATGTGCTGAATTTGACAAAGATTATTACTTAGAAGAGATGTTTGATTTTGACAGAGCCATTGAGGTTGCCCTTGATTTTGCTATGCAGGAGAAAAATACATTAGTTGTAATAACAGGTGATCATGAAACGGGCGGTTTAGGTATCCCCGCAGGTGATTTGGAAACACATTCGATTGAGGTTGAATTTATTACTGACGAGCATACCGGAGCAATGGTTCCTGTATTTGCTTTTGGCCCTGGCAGTAACAATTTTACCGGTATTTATGAGAATAATGAGCTATTCGATAAGTTTAAGTATTTTTTCAGATTCAATGATTAGTATTTAGTTGTTGAATGATTACAACTTTGATTATGAAGCTTAGAGTCTTTCATATTTTATTTTATTTTTTCGCAATATCCATGGTATCTGGCCAGGTAGTTATCAATGAGGCTTGTTCAAGGAATCTCACAACCTTTATAGATGAAGATCAAAATGCTAACGACTGGATTGAGTTGTATAATAAAGATAGCATTAACATTAACCTAAAAAATTATTTTCTATCTGATAAACCGGATAATATTAAAAAATGGCAATTTCCTGACGTCGTAATTCCTGCCGGTTCCTTTTTAACTCTGTTTGCCAGTGGACATAACCGTCGTGATGTAATAAATCATTGGGAAACAATAATTTATGCGAGTGATACATGGCGATACCTGGTGCCGGAGGAAGAGCCTGACCCTGAGTGGAAGGAGCTGTCATTTGTTGATTCAACCTGGCTTGAAGGTATTGCAGGTTTTGGGTATGGGGATGGAGATGACAGTACTATTATTAATGATACGTTGTGGTCGGTGTACATAAGGAAAGCGTTTACTATTATAGATACAGGCAAAATTATTAATGCTGTGTTGCATGCTGACTATGATGATGGTTTTGTGGCTTATCTTAACGGAGTGGAGGTTGTGCGGGCTAATATGACAAAAGATGACAAGGTTCCTCATTTCACAGCCCCTGCTTTTAGTTATCATGAAGCTCAAATGTATCAGGGGGGTGTTCCGGAGGACTTTTCCATCAAAAAAGAACTATTGAAGAATGTTCTTGTTAATGGGTCAAACGTGCTTACTATTCAGGCCCATAGCCGTTGGGCAGACGGTGACCTGTCAATCATACCTTTCTTCTCGGTTAGCCTGAACGATTCATCCTCGTTTTATAGAGATCCTCCTGAGTGGTTTTATGCAGATAAGCTTCATCTGCATACAAATTTTTCCATTAAGGCTGAAGGAGAGGCGATTATCTTGTCTGATTCAACAGGCGCAGAGGTTGATTATTTTGACACTCCATTTCTACAGCTCGATATATCAGCGGGCCGTTTTCCTGATGGAGATACTACCCTTCGAATATTCCTGGACACAAGCCCGGATTCGACCAATAATAATTCACTTACACTTCTTGGAGTGACAGAAACAATTCCGGATTGTTCACTTCCCGGTGGGTTTTATCAGGATTCGGTTGAATTTAATCTGGTTACACCTGATTCTGCAACTTGCATTAGATATACATTAGATGGCAGTATGCCTTCTGATACATCCTCAATATATAGTGATCCAATCGTTTTAAATACTACTACAGTTTTGAGAGCGGCATGTTTTAAAGAAAATTATTACCGTGGAGATATCCTGACCAATACTTATTTTATTAATGATTCTTCAAATTTTCCCATCGTCTCTGTAAGCACTGATCCTGATAATTTATGGGATTGGGAAAATGGCATATATGTAATGGGGCCCAATGCTCAACCCAACTGGCCCTATTTCGGAGCCAATTTCTGGGAAGATTGGGAGATACCTATTCATGTTGAATATTTCGATGAAAATAAAACGATTCGGCTTGATCAGGATGCCGGAGGAAAAATTTATGGTGGATGGACCAGGGGACTGCCCATGAAAAGCTTCCGTATCATGGGAAAAGGAAAGTATGGTCTTTCGGAACTTAGCTATAAATTCTTCAGAGATAAGGAGATAAACCAATTCAAAAGACTTATTTTAAGAAATGCCGGCAATGATTTTTATTCGGCCTTTATGAGAGACGCACTTGTTCATAAACTTATTCAACCTGCTACAGATCTTGATATTCAGGAGTATGATCCGGTTGTTCTTTTTTATAATGGAGAATATTTTGGAGTCCATAACCTTCGGGAGAAGGTTGGGAAATATTACCTGGCCGATAATTATCAAATTCCACCTGAACAGGTCATTATACTTGAGAACCAGGCTCAGGTAGTTGAGGGATCAAATCACGATTTTCTTGCGCTAATTAATTTTATCACCTCGCATGATTTAAGTCAACCTGAAGATTTTTCTTATGTTGCATCTCAACTTGATTTACAGAATTTTTCAGATTATATGATCACGGAAATGTTCATCATTAATACGGATTGGCCTCATCATAATGTAAAATGCTGGAAAACACAGGATACAAGGTGGAGGTATTTTTTTCTGGATGTGGATGCCAGCCAATGGATATTTTCTACTAATGGCCCGTCAATCAATTATCTCAACAAAATAATACAAGATTCTGTAAATTATTCATCTGTTATTTTTACAAATCTTTTGTCAAATTATGGGTATAAAGAATATTTTATCAACAGGTATGCCGACCTGTTAAATACGATCTTTTCACCAGGTCATTTTGCGGCTCATCTTGATTCGTTAAAAGAACATTTGAAACCGGAGATGCATCGTCACAAAGATAAATGGGGAGGAACTGTTAGTAGTTGGGAAAATTATCACATCGAGACGAAGTTAAAAGGATTTATCCAGGAAAGGCCAAATTATGTGCGGGAACACATTGTTGAGGTTTTTAACCTTGAGAAATACGACACGCTCACGCTTCTGACTAATCCTCCGGGAGCAGCAAAAATTAAAATCAATACTATCATCATTGATTCAGTTCCCTGGAGCGGCATTTATTTCGACAGCATCCCGGTTACTATTGAAGTTATCCCTTATCCTGGTTATGACCTGTCTTTCTGGCAATCAACCGATTCGTTGTCACTGGCTGATTCAAGTGATGTGATTAAATATCCATTTGTTAAAACAGATACGATTACAGCCCACTTTGTAGGGTTTCCTGATACTGCGGATATAATTTTTACTGAAATTAATTATAAATCATATATTAATAAAGATGCTGGAGATTGGATTGAGTTATATAATCATGACAACGAACCGGTAGATTTGGGCAACTGGAAGTTCATTGATGACTCAGATGATATATTTCTGTTTCCTGAAGGAACTATTTTATTAGCTGGCGAATATCTTGTTTTGGCAAGGGATACAGCTAAGTTTTGTGACGTCTACCCTGAGTTGGAAAATATTTTGGGCCCTTTTATTTTTGGGTTAAGCAGTCAGGGAGAGCAATTAGGCTTAGAGAACCGATACGGACATCTGCTGAAAAGCATTACTTATGGAACTGAATTTCCATGGCCTGCAGGAGCAAGTGGCACAGGACGAACAATCGAGCTTATTAATTATAATGGTGATATGAATAATGCGGAAAATTGGATGAATGGTTGTCTGTGTGGTTCTCCGGGCAGGACTTTTTCTACATGTCACGACACCATGAAACTCATTGTAACTGAGATCAATTACAAATCTTATGAAGGGCAGGATGCAGGTGATTGGATAGAGTTATTTAACAATGATACCATCTCTGTTAGTATGCCGGGCTGGGTTTTTAAAGATGATGATAACAACCATTCATTTTTATTTCCGGATTCGTTGGTTATTGATCCCGGTGATTACCTTGTTGTAGTCAATGATATCCCCGGTTTCCATGAAATTTACCCTGAAATAACAAATTATTGCGGTCAGTTCAATTTTGGACTTGGCAGTGGGGGAGACGAGGTGAGGCTATTTGATGACTTCGATCAGCAAATTGTTTACATCGCTTATGAAAGTGGTGCACCCTGGCCTGAAAACACCAATGGAACAGGCAGAACGCTTGAACTGATAGATTATGGCGGATCTTTGAATAGTCCCTTAAACTGGAAATCCGGTTGCCTGGGAGGATCTCCAGCTGCTCCTTCAATTTCTTGTCATGATACTTCAAAGATTATTGTAACAGAGTTCAATTACCAATCATCTCCTGAACTTGATGCAGGAGATTGGGTAGAGATTTATAACCACGACACTGTTGTGGTTGAGCTGAGAGGGTGGGGTTTTAAAGATGAGTCAGCTTATCATTATTATGAGTTCCCTTCATCATTTGCATTGTTACCGGGGGAGTATTTATTGATTGTTCAGGATACAGTTAAATTCAAAAATATTTATCCGGACATTGAATCCTACGTTGGTCCTTTTGATTTTGGGCTCAGCATGAACGGAGATATGATCATGATATCAGATCCATTCGGGCAACACATTGTTCAAATTGGCTATGAAGGTGGATACCCCTGGCCTGATCAGGCAAACGGAACCGGTAGAACTGTTGAACTAATCGATTACGATGGCGAATTAAACAATTATGCCAATTGGAAGAATGGATGCGTTGGGGGTTCTCCCGGAACAGAATTTATACCTTGTGATACAAATACCGTCCAACACTTAACAATTGACATTTCTTTTATAAGTTATCCTAACCCATTCTCTGAAAGCATGTTTATTGAGCTTGAGTTGAAGTTCCCAAAATTTATTCAAATAAACCTTATTGATCAATATGGTAGAATTGTTTCCTGTCTTCAAAACGGAATGATACGACCAGGTAAAAATAAATTACATTTTGAGACAGGGGAACTCTCTCCGGGTATTTACTATCTTCATGTTATTACCGGTGAGCAAATGATTTACAGGAAGATTGTTAAATTATAAATTGATTATTTTATCCTTATAATTCTATTTTCAATCAGTTTATCAATTACAGGAAATAATTCCTTTATTGGAATATTGCTTCTGTTTGAAATATCTACTAAATCATTAGAACCATCAGCTAAATTCAAAACCCACATCATTGCTTTAATAAAATCTCGAGATCCTTTTTGAGACCCAAGTGTTGGATATAGCCCTCTCTTACCTAACTGTGGTTCACAATAGGGTAGTGTATTAATGTATTTTTCATTTTTCTCCAATAGTTCAATTATTTCAATATATTTCTCAACAGATTTTTCCATTGCATCAAAAGAGATGAAGTCTTTATTGTCACCTGAAGTATGATATTCCGGATATTTTCCATACATAGTCCGCATTAGAGAGCCAACGGGTAAATTAAAACCAGGTGAACAATATTGGCGTTCATCACTACCACTTGGGAAAAAATCTACAATATTATATTCCTCTTCAGTCTGTTTGAGAATAGTTTCCACAATTCTATCCGGTAGTGCATTACCCTGTCGGCTTTTTTTATAGGTAAAATTTCCGGGATCACCAATACATGTTACTACAAAACCGGCAGCTAATTTTTCGTTAAAATGTTCTCCTTTTTGAGAAAGCAAATATATGCTTCCTATTGTCTCAGGCACAAATACAAATCTATACGTATATTTTAGATTTGTCTTTTCTTTTAGTTTGGAGTAAATGAATGAAGTTACAAGAGGGCCTGATAATTCGTTATTAGCTAATGAAGGATGGCATATATAGGTTGAAAATAAAATTTCTTGATCTGAATTTCCTTCAATTATTGCTTCAGCGATTGTCAAAGATCCTTCTTCATCTAATGTAGAATCTATGAATACCTCATAAGTATCTTTTTTGTCGAGTTGGAGGAATTGGTCGTGGCTAAGGCAGAACCCCCATCTTCTTTTATAATAAGATGTCAGGTAGGGTATTAGATTTGGTTGATCCGGTAAAGTATAGAGGTGAGATTTCAATTCTTCATACTTTAGTTTACCTCTGAAAGGTTCTGAGTATCCTAATAAATGAATATTGTTTTTTGAAAAATCGACTACGGTATTTCCCTTACTGTCTTTAATCCATGCTTCTCTGACATTCCATTCCGGAGGCACATTCCAATCGAAACATTGTGTGCCGGATGGCACCTCTGAAATTTTTAAATCAATGATTTCAGAAAGTATTTTAAATGTTTCTCTATTGCCATTACCTGTTAAGCTTCTGTTTATGGGCCAGAGGCGGTCGAAATATTGCTCAATTTTTTTTTTCACTTCATTTTTATTTGTTGTGGAAATAGAATTTTTGCTTCACCTGTTAAAACCAAATCTCCTTTTGAATTAAAACATTCAGTAATGAAAGTTCCTCGATTTTTTGAATAGTCAAAATTTCGCAAGGTCACCTTTGCTAATATTTCTTCGTTAATAAATACTGGCATTAAGAATTTAGCTGTTTGTGATAAGTATATTCCCCCATTACCAGGGTATATTGTACCAAATATCTTAGAAAACATACTAATTACTAGTATTCCATGAACAACCCTTTTGCCGAAAATACTATTTGATGCATAACTATCATTGATATGTATAGGATTGTCATCTTTTGTTATTTCTGCAAATGCAAAAACATCATCATTCGTAAAAGTATTTGAAAACTCAAATGATTTTCCAATTTCTATATCATTCATATATCAATCATTTTTAATTGAATAAAGGAAATCTAATGCTTTTCCATTCTTAATAACTATTTCCGTTTCATTATAAAAATCACTGAATTTAATAGTTCTCATTCCAAATCCCTCATCGTATTTTTCACCTTTATAGAATCCATTATCCCATAAATAATCCATCATTCTATTAACGTCAGTTTTTACACCTTTTTCAATATCTCGCACATAAAGAGCATATGTTTTTTGTTTATTATTTCCTTCCCAATCAATATAATTTCCATCAAATTCTTTGAAATATCTATAATTTACTAAATTTTGCTCTTCCACAAAATGATAGCTTGTCATTGAATTTTGGTCGGTTAATCCTATTACTGCAATTTTCCCATTAAGTTCTTTAATTTTTGCAAATGGTGAATCAGAACCGTAACCACTGTAATTGTCCATATTTTTAAACTCGTCAGAATAACGACCCATAATTGAGAAAGAATAAATAGGATGACAAGTTCTGACAGATAAAACATTCATTCTGCCTATTTCGGTTAAGGCCCCCATTTTAGATGGGGTATTTCTAATGTCAAAAAAATTTGTTTTAGTAAAATCAAAGTTAAACAAAGGTAAAATTAATGTTCCATTTTTTCCTAAAGCTTTTTGTAGCGAGTTATAGATGGTTTTTGGAGAAATAGTTACTCCATAGTCATTTTTTATTTTTAACAATAACTGCTTTATTGAGGAATGGACGAGTAAAACGTCACCATGTTCAACTCCACTTTTATTCCATTGGTTTGCTAAAAGTTGAATTATTTGTTCTTCTGTCATGATATTGATTTTTAAGTTGGTTTATTTCTAATTTTCTTAGACTTGCCCCTAAAGGTTCTCAAAAATGAGTAGGCCAGGCTTTTCGAACCAATTTCATATCAGGCACTTGAAATGTTTAATAAGTGAAGCCATTTTAAAAATAGCATTTAGCCGGCCTACTTATATTTGAAGTGTACGCCTTGAATGACAAATGTAGTAAAAGAAAGATTCTGTAACAAATCAAATTGATTGCAAGTTTCATATACGCCAGGGGAAAGGGAGCATTAGTAAGCTGTTCACCCTGTGGAATCCCGCTTTGCGGAAGCTGCTACGCTGCTATTCCACTGGGCAAGAAGGCGTTTTATGCTGCATTTTTTCACAATCTGCGAATGTATTTCATATTTGTTCCAAAAATATATTTAGATAACTTGCATATTCGCGTGCTATGTTGTATATTTGTTG
>JAGLWB010000372.1 GCA_023133655.1 Bacteroidales bacterium | reverse complement strand
ACAGAATTTGTGACAGCCGGCGGTAATGCCACAGATAATTGTGGTATTGATGAGACTACCTTCACGCTGACTGATGAGCAAATTACAGGTAACTGTCCAATCATAGTAACACGCACTTACCAGATAGCAGACTCATGCGGAAATACAGATGAGTGCACCCAGACCTTCACCATCCATGACATTACCCCACCGGAGATCACCTGTCCGCCAGACTCAACACTTGAGTGTTTTGTTGATTTACCATTATCCTATACAAATTGGACAGAATTTGTAACAGCTGGTGGCAGTGCAACAGATAATTGTGGTATTGATGAGACCACATTCACACTTACTGATGAGCAAATTACAGGTAACTGCCCAACTATAGTAACGCGTACTTACCAGGTAGCAGACTCATGCGGAAATACAGATGAGTGTACCCAGACCTTCACCATCCATGACCTCACCCCACCGGAGATCACCTGTCCGCCCGACTCAACTCTTGAATGTTTTGTTGATTTACCATCATCCTATACAAATTGGACAGAATTTGTGACAGCTGGCGGTAATGCCACAGATAATTGTGGTATTGATGAGACCACATTCACACTTACTGATGAGCAAATTACAGGTAACTGTCCAATCATAGTAACCCGTACTTATCAGGTAGCAGACTCTTGTGGCAATACAGATGAGTGTACCCAGACCTTCACCATCCATGACCTCACCCCACCGGAGATCACCTGTCCGCCCGACTCAACTCTTGAATGTTTTGTTGATTTACCATCATCCTATACAAATTGGACAGAATTTGTGACAGCTGGTGGCAGTGCAACAGATAATTGCGGTATTGATGAGACTACCTTTACGCTGACTGATGACCAAATTACAGGTAACTGCCCAACTATAGTAACACGTACTTACCAGATAGCTGACTCCTGTGGTAATACAGATGAGTGTACCCAGACCTTCACCATCCATGACCTTACCCCACCGGAGATCACCTGTCCGCCCGACTCAACTCTTGAATGTTTTGTTGATTTACCATCATTCTATGTAAACTGGACAGAATTTGTGACAGCCGGCGGTAGTGCCACAGATAATTGCGGTATTGATGAGACTACCTTCACGCTGACTGATGAGCAAATTACAGGTAATTGCCCAACTATAGTAACACGTACTTACCAGGTAGCAGACTCCTGTGAAAATATAGATGAATGCACACAGACATTCATAGTCAATGATACAATTCCACCGGAGATCACTTGTTCATCCGACGTTGCTGTTGAATGTTATATTGATGTTCCGATAGTTTATACTGATTATAGTGAGTTTACGACAGCTGGTGGCAGCGCTAACGATAATTGTGGAATTGTTGATACCAGTTTTGCATTGCAAAGTGAAACACAGGATGGAGAGTGCCCGAGAATTATTACCAGGATTTATGAGATTTCTGATAGTTGTAATAATACATCTACTTGCACTCAGATTATTACTGTTCACGATATTACACCTCCAACAATCATATGTCCTCCAAACGATACCATTGAGAAAATGTCTGATCTTCCACCAAGATATCATACTTTACCTGAATTCATAGCTGCAGGAGGGCAGGCTGATGATAATTGTGGTATTGAAGAATTTAATTATTTAGGTCAGTCTGTTACTGGTCATTGTCCTAGAATAATAAGACGTACTTACGAAGTAATTGATAGTTGTGGAAACTTTGCTCAATGTGAACATGAAATTATCCATGACGATACCATTGCACCACAAATGATTTGTCCTCCGGATACTTTGGTTGAGTGTTACGAAGATATTCCTGATCCATTATTAACGATTGAAGAATTTGAAGCTGCAGGAGGTATTGTTGAAGATAATAACGGAATTGAGGAGTTTGAATTTATTGGCCAAACTGTATATGGTACATGTCCTCGTGTGATACAAAGAACCTATTTTGCGAAAGATAGCTGTAATAATACCACAACCTGTATTCATACAATTACACAGGAAGATACCACAGCACCAGTTATTTCATGCCCGGATACTTTGAATTTCGAATGCCTTGCTGATGTGATAGTACCATATGATTCATTAACTGAATTTGAAACTGCCGGAGGAATGGCAAGCGATAATTGCAGCCTTGAAACATTTATGTTACTTGGCGAAGTTATTACTGGTGAATGTCCCACAATAATTACCCGTACGTACCAAATTGCTGACTCCTGCGATAATACTGCCGAGTGTCAACACATAATAATGGTTAATGATGTTACTCCTCCAACCATTACATGTCCGGGTGATACAACTGTAGAATGCTTTATAGATGTGCCAATCCCATATGCAGATCTTTCTTTATTCCTGTTAGCGGGGGGTACAGCAAACGATAATTGTGGCGTTGAACTGTTTGCATTTGTAAGTGAGACACACTACGGTAATTGCCCGACTATCATTACTCGTACTTACCAGGTTAGCGATTCTTGTGGAAATATTGCAGAATGCGAACAATCTATTTATGTTAATGATACTACTCCACCTGAGATTTATTGCCCTGATGATATCAATGCCTATGTGACAGAAGATAGCTGCGAAACATTTGTCAATATCCCGCTACCTATGTTTACTGATAATTGTGGGGTTGATTCAGTTTATAATTCTCAAACTGGTGAGCTTAATGCCAGTACTATCTACCAGGTCGGTACTACTACCGTTACCTGGTATGCAGTTGATAGCTGCGGAAACATGGATAGCTGCTCGATGTCAGTCTTTGTTCAGGATACGATCAATCCGATCATTGATTGTCCGGATGATACTACTGCCTTTGCCAGTGCTGATTCCTGCTCAGCCAATCTTATCTTGCCACCACCAGCTTATTCCGACAATTGTGGTGTGGATAGTGTGTGGAACTCCTATACAGGTACTGGCAACGCAAGTGGAGTGTATAATGAAGGTGTCACTGAGATCTGGTGGTATGTAGTAGATGATTATGGTAATATAGATAGTTGTTTGATGCTGGTTACAGTTATTGATACTATACCGCCACAGATCACTTGCCCACCCGATGAGTCAGTCTATGCAGGATTAGATTCTTGTTCTGCTTACGTATTTGTGGGCCAGCCTGTTACATCAGATAATTGTGGTGTAGATAGTGTCTGGAACTCATACACGGGCACTGATGATGCGAGTGCAGTATATGATGTAGGAATAGAAAATGTGTGGTGGTATGCTTTGGATATCTATGGTAATATTGATAGCTGCGAGATGTTTGTAACTGTTGAAGATATTCAGCCTCCATATGTATATTGTCCAAATGATACTATTGGATATGCAAATGATACCTCGTGTGCCGGATGGGTAGATGTATTACCTGCAACTGCATTGGATAATTGTGAGGTGGATAGTGTCTGGAATGACTATAACTTAACTGGTAATGCGAGTGATATTTATGAAGTAGGCGACACCGATGTCTGGTGGTATGCAGTCGATATCTATGGTAATATAGACAGTTGCATGATGAGTGTTACCGTAGAAGATACGATAGCTCCGGTGATCACCTGTCCCAATGATACCATTGTCTATGCCATGGCAGATAGTTGCTGGGCAGATGTTGTATTAGATCCTGCAACAGCAACAGATAACTGCGAGGTAGATAATATCTGGAACGATTATAACGGTAGTGGTAATGCCAGTGATCTCTATCCGGTAGGTGTTACTGATATTTGGTGGTATGCTGTTGATATCTATGGCAATATAGATAGCTGCATGATGAGTGTCGAAGTCATTGATACAATACCTCCCCAGATCACCTGCCCGGCCGATATAATCGTGGTAGCTGGCCTTGACTCCTGTGAAGCATTTGTATCAGTTCCACTGCCAGCAGTAGATGATAACTGCGAGGTAGATAGTTCCTGGAATAATTACAACCAGAGTATAAATGCAAGTGATGTTTACGAGGTAGGAGTGACCAATGTTTGGTGGTATGTAGTAGATGTTTATGGTAACCTTGACAGTTGTATGATGACTATAACAGTCAATGATGAACAATCACCAATAATAAGTTGTCCTTCAGATATAACCGGCTATGCAAATGATAGTGCCTGTGAAGGCTATGTAGCTATACCCCCGGCCACCGCTACAGATA
>JAGLWB010000371.1 GCA_023133655.1 Bacteroidales bacterium | reverse complement strand
CGATCATTATTCGATGCCGCACTTTCAGCTTCCGAAACCTACCAAAAACAATTAAATGCCTATGTAAAATTATATAAGGCTCTTGGTGGGGGATGGATTACTGAGGAAGAAATGATTGAGGCGCAAAACATGTTAGATAAATAACCTTTTAGCTATGAAAAAATCACCTATCACATCATTCTTCTGGTACTGTGCAATTACCATACTTCAGGTCCCCCTTTTCCAGTCAGTAAATGCTCAAACCCTTATTAACCTCGATATGATGGAGACAATTTGGGAAGCTCCTGATTCAGTCATTGCAGTTCCCGTAATTGAAGTTTCGTCTGAAATTACGGTTAGCACAAATATTATTAAAGAAATCAGGAAGGAATTACCAGATTCATCGGTAATTAAATCTATTGAGGGCCAACTTGAAGCCATTGATACTTCTCTACGCCTTCTCACAGAAATGCACACACTGGAGGAGATTGATGCACTTAACCCAAGAGTATTAGATGATTTTAAACGACAGTTATCTCAGGTTAAAGTCAGTATGGATGACCTGCTAGAAAATCTTCGTACGGCATCAAGGAAAATTGGAAAAAATTGGGAGAGAACTAATTTCCTTTTAAATACCTGGAATTTCACCAGTGAAACGGCCGATGAAAATGAATTTCCGGATGCTGTTAAACAACGTATTGATCAAATAATTACGGATATTGACCTCTTATCACTTGAAGTGAAGGAGCATCTGGATGCTATTCTGGCTTATGAAACTGTATTGGACTTACTAAGTACCACTGTAACTGCTTATCTTGAACAATGTGGGCATTCTTTTGAAAAATCTCACAAATTGGCTTTTTTGCAAACTCATCCCCCTGTTTGGGTTTCATTTGACAACGAAGAATCTGAAGTGACCTTTTGGTATCAAATTAAAACAATTTCCAAAGAGATTGTTAAAGGAATTACTGATTTATGGATTAATTACAAGATCACTATCATCCTTCATTTGTTCTCTCTTATCTTTATCTTCATGATTATTCTTGCAATACGAAGAATCATTAGAAGGTGGGAAGAAGAAGAAAGCGATAATTTATTTGTTAAGATATTATCTATGCCTTTCTCGATTGCCTTTCTCATTACCACTTTTATGACTTTTTACCTCTATCCAACAGCTACTGTTTATGTGAATAGATTTGCCGGATTATTACTGATAATACCTATTTCACGGCTCGCAATTGGGGTTTTGAATAAAAAATTCCACTGGTTAATTTATGCGCTTGTCATCATTTATTTGATGAATTGGTTTATCTCATCCCTTTTTCTTGAAGTAATCTCGATTCCCCGTATTTATATACTGCTTGAAATTCTTGTCTCGTTTTTACTAATAAGCTGGTGGATAAGACCTCAAAGTCCAATTTTTCATTCGGAGCATGCAAAACATGGAAAATACATTCTTTTTCTTGCGATCCCTTCACTCCTTGTTTTATTTACTGCCTTTATAACAAACTTATTAGGGTACGTTGATTTTTCCTTTGAGCTCGCCTCTGGTATTGTCAGGAGCCTGACCCTCGCCTTGATGTTCTATATTATTGTTGTGTTTTTGGAAGGGGTCTTTTTATTTATTTTAAAGGATAGATCAGGAAAACGCCGCAGCTCTGTTGAGGAGTATGGCGGTAAGCTTGAACGGAGGATAAGTTCCATCATCAGGTTAGTAGCCATAATATATTGGCTGTTATTTACCTTAGCGTTTTTTTATATCAAAGATGAGGTGTTAGAGGGTATAAAAAACTTCCTCAATCTAAAATGGATTGTTGGAGAAATGACTATTTCTTTAAAAGGGATCCTAATGTTTATACTGGTGATTTTTGTAACCATTTGGATAATAAAATTCATCAAACTTGTTTTAGAAAAAGAGGTGTTTCCCCGGGTTAAATTATCACGGGGTGTCCCTGCTATTATTTCACTGATCGTAAGGTATT
>JAGLWB010000370.1 GCA_023133655.1 Bacteroidales bacterium | reverse complement strand
AGGATGCTTCGAAAAAAATAAGCCGGAAATGTTTTATCCCTCATCCAGTTTCATCCTGATCCTGGAGGTAAGAACATCAATAGCTACATGATTGGTGCCTCCCTGGGGAATGATGATATCAGCATATCTTTTTGTTGGATCAATAAACTGAAGATGCATTGGTTTTACAAAACTTTCATAGTGCATTAAGACATCTATGTACGACCGGCCCCGCTCCATAACATCCCTTCTGATGATCCGGATCAGCCGGTCATCGTCATCAGCATCGACATAAATTTTAATGTCAAGACGTTTTCTTAGCCTGGGATTGGTCAGAATAAGGATCCCCTCAACGATAATCACTTTTCTGGACTCAACAGGTATTGTTTCTTTTGACCTGGCACATGTAAGATAGGAATAGATCGGCATATCAATCGGATGGCCATTGTCGAGCTGATCAAGTTGCTTGATGAGCAAACTGAATTCAATAGAAGAGGGGTGGTCAAAATTGATCAGTTTCCGTTTATCAGAAGTCAGATGCCCCTGGTCTTTATAATAGGCATCCTGAGGAATTACCGTTACCGAGTCTCTCGGTAATAATTCCATAATTTTTCTGACTACGGTCGATTTACCAGATCCTGATCCCCCGGCAATACCAATGATAAGCATAAAATGCGATAATTAAATGATTTCTGCAGGCAAAGATAAAAAAAATATTCAGGTAGCTTTCTTCTCGCACAGCTCTATTAACACACCATGGGTTGACTCAGGATGTAAAAAGCCAATATCTAATCCTTCCGCCCCTTTTCGTGAGGTTTTATCAACCAGGTGGATCCCCTTCTGTTCCGCTTCTTTGAGATTTTCATTAATGTTCTTTACGGAAAAAGCGATATGGTGCAATCCTTCACCTTTTTTCTCTATGAATTTACCAATTGGCCCTTCCCGATCAGTTGGTTCCAGCAATTCAATCTTTGTTTGCCCGGCCATAAAAAAGGCTGTCCTGACTTTCTGGTCTTCAACCTCTTCGATGGCATAGCATTTAAGTCCCAGGATATTTTCATAAAAGGGTATGCTCTCCTCCAGGCTCTTGACAGCAATACCAATGTGCTCAATATAAGAGGGTTTCATTATTATAGAAGGTTTGTGTTTGAATACACAAAGGTAGTTTATTTTCGCATCAAGTATTGCGAATTTCGTATAGTGACCCAGATTTCGGTTTTTTCAAAACAATTCGAATATCGTATATCCTTATTCGGATCCGCCTCAGGCGGATCATTTCATATGCTCTTCCAAAAACAGCTCCATAGCCTCATAAAAGTCAAATTGGTTTTCTTCATTCCTGAAGCCATGGCCTTCATTATCTTTTACCATATACTCTACCTCTACGCCTCTTTTTTTCAACGCTTCAACCATCTGGTCAGACTCAATTTTATTTACCCTGGGGTCGTTAGCTCCCTGGGCAATAAATAACGGAGCGATGATATTATCTGCATGGAATACAGGTGAGATCTCCCTGAGAAGTGTGCTATCTTTAACAGGGTCGCCTACCATTTCGTATAACATTTCGCGCATTGGCTCCCAGTAAGGGGGGATGTTTTCGAGAATGGTGAAAATATTTGAAACGCCAACATAGTCAACACCACAGCAATAAAGATCGGGAGTAAAAGCTAACCCGGCCAGGGTGGCATATCCTCCGAAACTGGCGCCATAAATAGCTACACGGCCTTTATCAGCAAT
>JAGLWB010000037.1 GCA_023133655.1 Bacteroidales bacterium | reverse complement strand
TGGAATGAATACATTGTACAAATTCCCGAGTATTATAATTATAATAAATCTTATTGGGGTTATACACCTCTATTCATTAATGAAAAGTCAAGTAATAACAAACAGATTAGAATCACTGACCGTGAAAGAGTACAAAACAGAAATGCCTCAGGGCGAGCGACTACTGTTTCATCAGAAACAAATACTTACACAATTGATTATAGAGAATTCCAAAACAGATGGGTTGCAAAGGATGTACCGGCTTTTATTATAGAGAAGCCATTAACTACAGAGGAAAATTACATAAGTAAAATGGACCTTGAATTATCAACGTTTGAACCACCAAACAGCACAATCAGGAACTATACTAAATCATGGGAAGATATCAGGGAAATCCTCATTGATGATTCAGAATTTGGGGGACAGTTAAAAGGAGGAAGCTTTTTAAAAGATATTGCTGAAGAAATAAACACATCTTATTCTGATGATAGAGAAAAAATTGACGCTGCATTAGAGTATATTCAAAGCACCATGAAATGGAATGAACGAAATTATATTTTCGTAAATAATTCTCTCAAGAGTGCCTATAAAGACCAAACAGGAAACTGTGCTGAAATAAATCTCATGCTGGTGGTTCTGCTCAATAAGCTTGGATTTGAAGCAGATCCCGTTATATTAAGCACACGAGCGAATGGCTTAATTCATCCTTCTCATCCTTCTCTGGTTAATTTTAATTATGTTATTGCTAATGTGAAGTATAAGGATTCAAACATTCTACTTGATGCAACCGATAACATGTTACCTTCAGGATTATTACCAATAAGAGCATTAAATGGAAAAGGCCGGCTTATTAGCAGAACAACTTCAGATTGGATCAATCTGGAACCCAAGTTTATCACTCACGATACAAGGAATCTGATACTGGAGCTAACCGAAGATGGTCAATTAAGCGGAATTATTGAATGTTCAAGGGATCACTATGCAGCATTAGCCTTCCGAAAAAAAGTAAATATTAAAGATAAAGAAGAGGAGTACATAGAGAAACTACAGGCGAATTACCCGGGCCTTGAAATCAATTCATACGAATTCAAAGAGCTCGGTAATCTGAATCAAGCTGTTAGCGATAACTATTCAGTCACAATTGAAGGAGTTGGCAGTGGCGGTGATTTTATTTACTTGAATGTAATGCCCCTTTTTGGAATGAATCAGAATCCTTTTAGGCTTGAGAATAGGTTATATCCGGTAGAATATCCATATCCATTTAAAGACAAATATATTTTCACTATCGCAGTTCCAGAGAGTTATGAGGTAGACGAATTCCCCCAATCATCTTCCTTTACCTTACTTAATAATGCCGCCTCCTACTCATTAAAAACTGATTTAAAAGATGGTAAAATCCATGTTATATCTGAAATGCAACTAAACAAATTGTTATATCTTCCTGAAGAATATGACAATCTAAAAAACTTTTTCAATAAGATTATTGCTAAAAATTCTGAGCAGATCGTTATAAAAAAGAAGTAGGTTTTGAAAAAAACAAAAACTTTTATATTACTCCTGTTATGTATTCCCCATTTATTATTCTCAAAGGAGACGTTTTATCCTTCTTCCGCAATTCCTGAGGAATTATTTGAAAATGCTTGTGCCGTAATCAGATATGAAAAGAAAACTGTGAGTATTCAATCTGATAATAGTGCCCGGTTAAATAATTACCTTGTCATAACCATTCTTAACCCTTATGGTGTTGACTATGGAGTGTTACGTGGATATTATGATAAGGAAAGAAAGCTCAGCCAAATTTCTTTTACCATTTATGATGCAGAAGGAAATTTGCTGGAAAAAGTTGACAGTGATGATTTCTTAGATATGAGTGCGTATTCGGGCTATTCTCTTTATGAAGACAATAGGATGAAATATTTTAAACCATACATAAAAAGTTATCCTTATACCGTTGAAATTGAATACACTATAAATTACAAAGGATATATACATTTACCCTGGTGGCAACCCCAATTTGCCAATGATATTTCTGTTGAAAATTCAATATTTGAGGTAAATACTGACTCTAATAATGAAATCCGTGCTAAATCCATGAATTTAGAAAATGATGTCACGACACATCAAAACGGTAACCGGTCGACATACATATGGGAGGTTACTAATATTCAGGCATTTGAAGATGAACCATATAGTTTACCTTACAGTAAGCTTACTCCAATAGTTTACATTGCCCCCAATAATTTTACTTACGATGGATACCATGGGAATATGAGTACATGGAATAATTACGGGAAATGGGTACGAAACTTACTTTATGGCCTGGATGTATTAGATGAGGAATCAAAAAACTTAGTTTCTAAAATAAAATCCGAGTCATATGATACAATTGATCTGGTTAAAAGAATATATAAGCATTTACAGGAAAACACCAGATATGTGAGTATACAATATGGTATTGGTGGATTTAAGCCGTTTGATGCCGCAATGGTCAGTGAATACGGTTATGGTGATTGCAAGGCTTTAACAAATTATACGATGGCATTGCTTAAAGAAGCGGGTATAAGATCAAATTTTACACTGGTCAGGGCTGGTTCCTCCACACAAGAAATAATGGAGGACTTTCCAGGGCAATATTTTAACCATGTGATTCTGTGCGTTCCGTTTAGTTATGATACTATATGGCTTGAATGCACAAATCAGGATTGTCCTTTTGGTTACCTGGGTGATTACACCGACAACAGGTTAGCTCTTGCAATAACTGATCAAGGAGGTATATTAACAAGGACACCAGAATATTCACAAGAGAATAATGTAATTCAGTCCAACTCAAAGATAGATATTAAGGAAAGCGGGAATGCCATTATTAACACCACCATAAATTGTAGGGGGATAATGTATGATAATTTTTCCAGACTCATATATGAAGATTATAGCGACCAGAAAAAATGGTTATATGAGAATTTGTGGTTTACTAATTTTACTGTTACAGACTTCAAGATAAGTGAAAATAGAGCGGTAATACCCGATGTTAATATCGATTTTGTCTTAGACGCATCTAAATTTAGCAGTGTTTCTGGTAGGCGATTATTTATTCAGAATAAATTGCTCGGTGGGATGCAACCCATGGCAACCAATGATACAACCAGAAAGTCAGATATTTATATTAACAGGGGATTCATCATCAGGGATACAATTCAATACATAGTATCAAATGAATATCAATTAGAGAATTACCCCAGAAATATTTTTCTTTCATATGAATTTGGGGAATACAAAGCTGAATTACAACCCAATGGCAATAAAATATTATTCATAAGACAATTTAGGTTGAATAAAGGAATCTATCCAAAAGAGATGTATAGGGATTTCATTGATTTTTATGAGAATATAGTGAACCATGAAAAATCACTGATCGTATTTAAAAAATCCGAGTGAATACACCCAATGGTTGACAGTTGACGGTTGACAGTTGACGGTTGACAGTTGACAGTAACTTCATTTTTTTCGATCAGGCCGCTTTCCCAGGTTACTCCACCATAACTGGTAGTTATATGAATTTTATTTTCTTATCCTACGCCCTGAAGGACGGAGATATTGATAAGGGAGGACAGTGATTTCCTAAATTGTGCTAAAGTGCACCAATCATCGCGCCTTATATCAGGTATCTGATACCAGATATCAGATATCTAATATCAAAAAAGGCAGTAACCAATTCCAATTATGAATCCTCTTAATAGTTTGAGGAAATATCGTATCTTTATGTGGTTATTTTCACCCGGTTTAGGGTGGTCAATTTGTCCGGTCTGTGCACTTAGGTAAAGAAAAAAGCAATAATGAATATAATTTTAAACCTCATAAAACTAAATTAAAATGAAACAAATTAAATATTTAATGATAATTCTTTCTTTTTTGTATCCTTGGATTGTACTTTTTGCGCAATATGAAGAAAAAAATAGTAATAAATTAAGGTGCAAAGATTTGTTAAAATATAAGGAACAAATTATTAATTCATATTTAGCTAATAGTACTATTCAGGAAAACGAAAAAGTATTGACTGAAATATATTTAGATTGTGGAATACATTCGTTAGTTGCTCATTATTCCTGCTCTGAAATTGCAGCTCTATCTTTTATAAATTTGGGAGATATCAAAAAAATTTTAGATACCATGAACGAAAAAGCTTCAAGGGATTTTGATGAATGTTATAAAGAAAAACAAGGACTTCTGAAATTTTCAAATTTGGGAGAGTTTGGTTATACTATTTTATTTAAGAGTTGTATTGACAATATTATATCAACAGATAGCATTTACTATGAAGATATTGACGAAGATACATTTTGTGATTGTTATGCTAATAAAATTATAGATAAGGATTTTACTTATGCTTATTATATTAATGAGTTCTTTGATGAATTAGTGGATGAAAGTTCTGTTAGTCATAATGAAATTTATTTAAACTGTTATTATAATTCAATGAAAAAGGAAGAAGACATTAATCATTCAAGGGATATCAGCGGTCCTTCTTTAAAAGAAGAAATTGATATATTAGATGTAGGGTCTCGAAAAATAAAAATATCATTAGGAGATCATGTAAAATATTTTGACCTTGATACAGGAGCAGAAGAAACGGTCATTACTATGAAGATGGCAGAACTGCTCGAAAAAGATGGATTGATAAGTAAATATCTTGATGATAAATACTTTGTACTAGCTGATGGCACAGAAGCTGACTGTAAGCAGATGATAATTAATAATTTTAAGATTGGAAATTTTACTGTTAATAATGTGACGGTTGCAGTTCCAAAAGAAGCAGAAGGAAGTTTTCTTTTAGGCTTATCCTTTTTAAATAAATTCAAGTGGTCTATTGATGCAGAACGATCTGTGTTATTGTTGGAGAAAAAATAGGATACTCAATTATACTTCGACGTTAATTTAATATACTATTGTCATTATTTCAAGATTTATTATAATTAATTTCTTAAGTCAAATTTTTAAAAAAAGTTATAAAAATTAAAAGGAAATAAAATAAGCAGCTCTTAGTACAAAATCACAGGAAAATCAGGTGTTTACTTTCGCAGGAATGTCATGTACAGTTTCACCGGGACAGGGTGTTCAGTTCGGGCCGGAATATGCATCTCAATGCAGAAAACAGAAAAAAGGGCCCACAATCAATGCAAGCCCTCTATTATCCCAGAGCGGAAAACGGGATTCGAACCCGCGACCCTCAGCTTGGGATCAGCCAACTGGCGGACTACCAACTGAGCTATTCCCGCATTATCAGTTATCAGTAATAAGTTTTTTCATTCTATCGAAGTTATTTTTAACTGTATTATTGCAAATATACATTTTTTAATTTTCTTTTAGGCTTTTTCTCGTTTGATATGAAGAGCAAAGAAACAATTGCCGGGAATCAAGGCAAAATAATCATAGAATCAAAAATCATATCAAATATCTGATAATCATTTACCTGATATCTGATATCAAAAAAGGGTTTTCATGATATGTTTTGCCAGATACTCATTGATCTCAGTATGCCGGGGGACTGGTTGTGACTTTTTTGTCATAGGATTGTGGTACCGTCATGTTTAGATCCATGACGAATGAATACACATCCCATTTCTTCGATTTTCTTAATCAAATCTCTCTTTTTCATGCAATTTCGAGTTCTCCGGTATGGCGAACAAATGGGATTTGGCCTCCTGTAAGCTCCAAATAAATATCTTTTAGGTTCTCCTTTAATTCATTAAAGGAATCTCCCTGTGTCATATAATCAGGATAATCATCAATATATCCCAACCATACATCTCCATCTTTCCAGTAAGTGATTTTTTTTGTCATTTCAGTAGATTTAACAGACAAATTTACAAAAATTATTCAATATAGGCTTACTACTGGGGCAAAAATCCGGAACTATGCAAAAACCCATAAGATAGGAAATTATTTCGCATTCGCCTAAGTCAGGCAAATCGTTATTCGGATATCGTTAATTATATCATATCCGCCTGAGGCGGACCAGATATCAGATATATGATATCAAAAAAGGAATTTCGACTTTGTCAAAATTCCTTTTTTGTACCCGGGGCGGGTACATTTGAGGTCAAACAAAGGAAACCAAAAGAAAACTAAAGTCCTGTCTTTCTGCTTTTTACATCTTCCAAAGAACTAATTACTTTCCCTTTTTTTCCTTTAATTTACTTATTTTTGTATCCTATTTGTATCCGGGATTATATTTTTGTACTTTTGTCCAATAAAGGTAAACAAAAAAATAACATGGGAAAACAAAATACTAAACAAAAAAAAATCATCAATTACACACCTGGTGCTGGCCATAAAGTGAGGTTACGGGGGAAAAGACTTTCAGGAGGTAAAATTTCCTTATACCTGGATTATTACCAGGGTTATTCTAAGAATGACAAAGGGGAAATAAAAACTCAGCGGAAAATTGAGTATCTAAAAATATACCTGACAGATAACCCCCGAACACAATCCGGCAGACAGGCTAATAAACAAAGCATAGAATTGGCCAACAGTATCAGAAACAAAAGAGAGACAGATTTACAGCATAATGCAGAAGGCTTTATATCCCCATATAAAAAGAAAATTAACTTTTTTGACTATTGCCAGAACTACCTCAATTCGTATACAAAAAAAGATATTAGGATGGTAAAGGGGGCAGTGAACCATTTCCAGGACTGCATACAAGAAAACTATATCACAGCAAACCTGATTGACAAGAGGATAATTACCAGGTATAAGGACTATTTGATAAACAAATTTAATGGAGAAACCCCTAACTCATATTTTGCCCGGTTTAAGAAAATCCTATCAGCAGCCACCGAAGAGGGACTGTTTAATAAAAATCCTGCTGAAAAAATCACCTGCCCGGTACCAGATGGTATTGCAAAAGATATCTTGATGCCAAATGAGATAATAAAACTCGCAAAGGCTGAATGTGGCAATCCAGAAGTAAAAAGGGCCTTTTTATTTAGCCTGAACACCGGTTTGAGATTCGTTGACATCATAGATTTAAAGTATAAGCATATTCAAGGTGATTTAATCATTAAGAGACAACAGAAAACAGGAAAGCAGGTAACAATCGATTTAAATCACTCAGCAATGAAACTTGTTGAAAAACCCTTTGATCGCGAAAATCTTGTTTTCGATCTTCCTTCGTTTTCGAGCTGTCTGAAAACATTGAAACTATGGTCCAGGAAAGCAGGTATAAACAAGAACCTGACCTGGCACTCTGCCAGGCACAGCTTTGCCACTATTTTGCTAATAAATAAAACAGATATAAAAACAGTCTCTGGATTATTGGGCCATTCAAGATTAGAGCACACACAAAAATACACACATATAGTTGATGAGTTAAAACGTAAAGCTGTTAATAGCTTACCTGATTTATATATCTAATTAATACTTACACAAAATGGATAAAAATGATATAAAAACTTCTGAGTTTTTTAATAATAGCATTGGTAATGATAACAATGATTTTGAAGAAAACTATGTACTTTATATTAACAAAGCTGAGATTGTGCAATTTAAACTTGACAAAAAAAATAATAAAATAGAGCTTATTTCAAAAAAAATTATAAAAATCGAGAGGGATAATAGGTTCTTTTTTAGTAATATTTCAATCCCGAGAGATAACAAACATTTTAAATATAAATATGAATTAGTTCATATCGATGAAGCGGAAATTAAAAAGATTAATTCAAAATACTACTATGTCTCAAAAGAAACTCTCGAAACAATCAATCAAGATTCAATTAATAAAATATTATTAAAGGCATTGGTTACAGAAATAGAATTATCAGAGATTCGTGACTTTTTAGATTACCAATTAGAAAAGTACAGGGATAAAAAGAAATTTTTAGAAGTCCTCGAAGCTCTTTTTTCGGAAGAAAACAACTTTAATTTAAAACAGTATAGTCCTAACTTGCCTCGGCTGAAAAATACATCTGTCCAAACTTTATGTAAAAACTGGTGTAAAGAAAAACTAATTCAAATTAAGTCTTCTGGAAAAGAACCATCTGAAATTCTTTCATACCGAATAAAAGATAAGAAAAACGGTGATTTAGAAAAATTATTTGAGCTACTTATTAAAGAAAAATGTATTGACAAGCAAAAAACAATATTTAAGGAGTTCAAAAAAGTTTTTTCCGGAGTATCCATCAGTTCAATCAAAACTCCTATATATTGGATAGAAGAGCCAGGTCTCTTAGCCTACTTTATTGACTCACTTTTCAATAATGAGAGACTATATGGGAAAAAGGATCGATGGTTAATTGCTAAAAAATGTTTTACTAACTCAAATAATGTAAAGCAGGCCTCTTATAACTATAAAAATACAATAGAGGGCAAACCAAAGAGGGCAAGTACTATAGACAAAATTATTGTATGGTTTCCCAAACCTCCGCCATCAAATATCTTTGTCATAAAATAAATTGACCTCATTGACCTCCTCCCATTATCCGACAATGGCTAAAATAGAGGAATCAAGCTGAAATATAATACTATTCCATCCCCTTTACTTTGCTTTACCTTCCTTTACCGGTAAATAATCCCCATCCTTTTCTTTGCTTTTCTTTTCGTTTTTGCTATATTTTTGTCAAAACTTAACTAATGGAATGGCATCACACTTTTTTGTGTTAGAATAATAAAATATAACCATGAATTTAAATAATATTGAACAACGTCTAAAAAACATAGAACTACTATTATCCTCCCAAAAGACCATCCTTACTTTTAAAGAAGCTGCCGCATACCTTGGGTTAAGTAAAAGCTATTTGTACAAATTGACTTCTGCTGAGAGGATATCACACTATAAGCCCCAGGGAAAACTAATTTATTTTAAAAAAAACGAGCTTGATAATTGGCTACTTAGAAACAGAAATGTAACAAAGAAGGAAATTGAGAAAATGGCATTATCATTCGTGACATTAAATAAGAAAGGAGCAACTCATGAATGATATCATTGGCCCTGCCAAAAAAAATAAAACACCTACTGACAAAAACACAAACAATAATTCACTTAAACAAGTTATTCTCTCAAGAACCAGTGAAGAAGAAATATTCGGGTATCTCATGAAAAAATATTACCCAAACCAGAAATTAAGTCTGGACCATAAAATAGCAAATGTATTAACAGGTAATGGGACCACGGCTAAATCATTCCATATTTATAAAAATGAATCAGGCAGGTTATTGTTTTTCGATGAATATGCTAATATTTCAGGAGATTGTTTCGATTGTTGGAAGGTCGCTTGGGGATATTCTCTCCAGGAAGCAATATTAGCTATTGACATCCATCTCAATTTAGGGTTGAAAATAGAAGATAGCTTACCGCAAATTAGCTTTTTCAATAAGCCAATCCAAAATATAGTTCCAGAGATGAATTACAATCTCTTCCAAATCTATGATAAAATCAAATATCCGGTCTATTACAGCACTATTACACAACAGTACCGCAACCTCCTTGAGGGAGCAGAAGCAAAACGCTTTAAAACGTCCCAATTTGATTATGTGTGCTTTTCAGGAACATTTAGTAGTAGAAAAAATGATAGCCTGAAAAAACATTCCGGCTTCATCTGCATCGATTTCGATCATGTTCAGGATATTAAAACGATGAAACAGAATCTCTTAACTGATCAGGATATAGAAACTGAGATATTGTTCATTTCTCCTGGTGGAAATGGACTCAAATGGATTGTAAGGATAGATATCACAGATGGTGATCAATCAGACTATTTCAAAGCAATAGAGTGTGCTGTATACAAGAAATATGGTTATACTATTGATAAAAGCGGAAAAGACCTTGCCAGGGCCTGTTTTTTATGTCATGACCCGGAGGCTTACATAAATCCAAATTACCTGCAAAATCATTACAAAGATGTTAAACAAGGAATTTCTCGATAAATATCCAGCTGGCAAAAGAAAACCTGAATTTGACAATACTTCAAATCCAGCGGTATTAGATTCTTTATTGCCCGCCCCAATAATTAATACTTCTAACATTCATAAAACTATTGAATCCTGTTTAAAAAAAATTGAACAAGCACCAGATGGGGGGAAACATTACACATTAAGAGATGTTTCATTTCTATTTGGAGGATATGTAAGCGGAGGAATATTGGACATTACGGATGCAAGAAATATGTTAAGGGAATCCATCAGGAGAAACCCAAATAATGTCATTGACTTACACGGAGCATATAAAACTATTGACAAATGTTTAGATAAAGGAACGTTATATCCAATAACAAAGGATATCTCTCAAAATGAACAGAATTTACATCTAAAATTGTTGGACCAAAATAGTTTGACACTAAATGAAATTACTTGTTCGGCGAATACTCAGCCATCCAATAATACAATTGTCCGGATTGGAAGTGAGATAATCCGGGATTACTCAATCATAACATATAACAATGAATTTTATGTTTATGAATCCAAGTTTTGGAGATGTGTACCAGATAGGTACTATGATAAAGAAATCACTCTAAAACTTGGAGATGAGTTTTCAAAGCATAAGCTGGAATCAATCATACGTTATATACAAGCAATAACCCGGGTTAAAGAAATCAACATCGGCATCAAAAGATCAGAATTGAGCTTAATAAACGGCGTTTACAACTTAGAAAGCGGCATTCTTCAGCCACATACCGAACGAACAAAATCACTATTCAACACAAACTTATTAGAACTGCAGCACCGCGCCGGTGCACAATGTAATCGTTGGAAACAATTCCTGGATGAAATCTTCAATGGAGATTCCGATAAGAATGAAAAAATCATGCTCCTTCAGGAATACATGGGGTATTGTTTAACCACAGATGTTTCTCAACAGAAAGCATTGTATTTATTGGGTAATGGAAGTAATGGAAAAAGTATTATCATAAAAGTCCTACAAAGAATCTTATCAAAAAGAAATTATACCAGTATTGAACTACACGAGCTTGCCAACAAACATTATGTGATCAAATTGCAAAATAAGCTGCTAAATGTATGTTCTGAAGTAGATAAATCAATTCTAAAGACAGATATTTTTAAGAAGATCGTTTCTGGAGACAGCTTGACAGGAGATAAAAAGTTTAAAGATACAATCACATTTGATCCTTATTGCAAGTTAATCTTTGCGGCTAATGATTTACCGGCCTCATCAGATAAATCTCATGGTTACTTTCGCAGATTGATCATACTAAAGTTCAACAATATTTTCGAAGGGAAAAAGCAAGATAAAGACCTTATCAAAACTCTCTATAAGGAGATTGATGGAATTTTTATCTGGATGATTGATGGATTAAATAGACTATGTTGTAATGGTTGTTTCACATCGGTGGAAAGTTCCCGGATTGAACTTGAAAGTTATAGGGAGAAGAATAATAATGTTATAGCATTTATTAAAGATCAATGTGAACTTAAAATAGATTCCAACATTAAATACGAGGATCTATACTCTGAATATAGACAATATTGCCAAGATAGCGGAAACACTCCATTTTCTAAAAGAAACTTCAGAGATGAAGTATTGAAAAACTTCCTAACTATCACGTTTAAACGACATAATATTGAGGGCAATTGTTTCTTTTACGTTAAGATTGCCGAGGTTTCTTAATTTATATGAACATATTCACAAATTAATAAAATATATTCACGTTTTTTCAACTAACAATCACTATTGGGGGAAATGTGTCACTGTTATCTATTTGATTATCTATATATTAAGCCAGGGAGTGAATGTTAGTGAATGTTTTATTTTATTAATGAATATTTCAATTTGATTGTGAAAAATATATAAGGATTTCCTATGTAAAAGTAAATAACATGAAAAAAGTTACATTTCATTCACGTAGAACATTAATATACTGATAATCATTATTTTAAATCTGAGACATTATGACAAAATACATTCATGATACTTTCACTGAATATTCACTAAAATCTATCTATTACAGATGTTACATGTTTCCAACACAATAATTCATTATCCATTTAAAGAACCAACAAAATGTTGAACTGCTCGCGCTCTCTTACAACTATTCTTGCTACAGTACCCTTTTGGACATTTTTGCTTAATAAAATATTTTATAGCCTATTATTCTGAAAATCAATAAACTAAACCTAAAATGACAAAAAAAAGTATCTTTGATGATCCTCGTGTCAAGGATTATCTCCAGGAAAAAGAGAAGGAAATTCAACAACAATACAAGAATATTTCTCTTGTATTTAATACATTTTACGCCTATAATCTCATATACCAATCCAACGCTTTAAAGGGGGTTACGGACAAAGTAGGAATAACAAAGACTGATTTCATTGTCTTATCGGCATGTTACTTGGTTACAAGTAACAAAAATGGATATTTTAGGACCACTGAAGTTAGGAAACTACTGATAGGAGTGTATTGGAATGAAATATATCGAGCTGTTAATCATTTGCAGGAGAAGGAACTCATTAAGTTCTATACCAAAAGAGGTAAAGAAAGGATTTTTGTAATTACAATGAAAGGATTATACGCCATCAAAATCTATTCAGGCTATTATGGATGGTATTATCATAAGTATGATAATAAAACACTGAATTTTAGTGTTTCTTTGGAGTATTATGTGGAGGCAATGATGTAATGGTTTGCTCAATTTGAATTTGTATTTAAGCAACTGCTTCCATATACCGATGATTAATCCATTCCAATACATCAGGATATTTATACACGCTGTAGCAGCTTAAATGAGGGACTGCTATTATTGTATAGTTGTCTGTTTTAAAAGAATAACATTCCCAGGCTCCATGATGTGAAGCATAACTTATTATTTTTTTTGGTTTAAATTTATTTTTAAGAAATGAATACGCAGAACCATTTTCATCAATTCCAAAAACGATGACCACTTTTGGCTGTACTATCTTTAATATCTCTTCATGTAAAGGCCAACACATACTCGCAAGTTTCCAAAAATTCAGTTCATTACTTCTTTTTGTGGCTATGAATATTATATTTGAAGCACAGATATCCTCAATGTTTTCTTTAAGACTGTTGGCAATTGATTTAAGCCCCTTTTGAATAGGATGCATTCCTATTTTATAAGTTCTCGTTTTTGAACTCCAATTTTCATCAAGATAGGCGTTTTCCTTTCTTTCATGAAGGTTATCAATGATCTCATTCAGGTTTTCTTTGTTCTCTACTCCTGCAGGATTTAATCCAAGGATATAAACATTTCCCCCTTTTAAGGTTTCTATTGAACTATATAGGATAGCTCCCTTTTCATTCAGATAATCCTTTAAAATTTGCTTTGCCTTTTGTTTAACATTCTCAATCATAATCAGATAGATTTAATATGCTATAATTTGCTATCTGCTTTCTGTCCAAAATGAAGTTCTCTGTGGCAATTGGGACACAAAGCCCCGGCATTCTCAACAGTATCGTCCCCACCTTCTGCAAGAGGAACCCAATGATGAATCTCCAAATACGGTGAGTTGTCTTTTGCTCTTATAAATGGCGCATCTGATTTACAGCGTTCACATTTTCCTTCAGCGCGATTTAAGACCTCTACAACAACATCCGGATTTCTTCGATAAGCAACTGAAATAACCTGAACTTGAGCTGGGATCTTCTTAGCTTTAGACAAACGTTTTCTCCGAACATCAGTACTATCTTTCTTTGATTCGCTAATCTGCTTTTCAGACTCATTATCAAGCTCCTCTTTAATTACGGTATCTTCAACCCCCAGCCAGGATGGCAGCTCATAGACATATCCCCAACCACCTGCCCTGCTGCGAGGCTTATATGGTGTGTTATCGCTTTTTTTAATTAAATTCAATATAGAAAACCGATTGGGTATTCGTTTCAGATTGATGATAGAAATAAGATTTTTATAGTATATTCCTTTATCCGTCTTTAAATAAATTTCCTTTTCTCCTGGTTGATATTTCAGAATGTATTCATTCAATTCCGTTATTCGTTTAGCTGCAATCTCCTTTTTATCCTCCCATCCAACAATATCTGCAATGTAACATACTTTATCCAAATCATGCGTTGTAGATATGTACAATGTGATAGGATTAGTTACATCAGGCAGTGTTTTTGCCAGATATACAATTTCATACACTGAGTGAGGTTGAAGATAAAAAACCGTACCCGGATTTTTTTTCTGGGCATTCATTATCTCTTCAAGTACAGTTTCAAAAACACCGTTAAGAAATACTGCCTGTTTCTTAGTCTCTTGTTTGCTCATCTTATATGTTTTAGTAAATGATGCTCTAAAGATAAGGCATGCTTATTAATTTTCAAAATAACTTCTTGTTATGGTTTTATTATATATAAAATAATTAATTGAGTTTTATTCTTGACCTTATTCAACATAAAACACTATATTTGAGACCCTCAAAATACACTTTATGACCATACTTACCTTAGACACCCTCGAACGCTGGCTGTGGGACTCAGCGGACATTTTACGTGGCAGCATTGACAGCTCCGACTTTAAAAATTACATCTTTGGATTACTCTTTTTGAAAAGAGCAAATGATGTGTTTGAAGAGGAAGTGGAGTCCCATATGAAGAAAGAAGGAATGAGCCGGGAAGAAGCAGAGGAGGAGCCCTATTTCTTAGTACCTGAAGAGGCACGGTGGGAACTGCTGAAAGGAAAGACAGAAAATATTGGTGAAGCTCTCGACAAAGCGTTTGCTGCTATAGAACGTGAAAACACCTCCCTGGAAGGGGTGATGACCGCCACCAAATTCGGGGATAAGGAAAAACTAAGTGATGAGCTGTTACAAAGACTACTGAGGCACTTTAACCAGTATTCCTTGCGTAATGAAGATCTCTATACACCCGATATTCTCGGTGATGCCTATGAGTATCTTATAAAGATGTTTGCTGATGATGCAGGAAAAAAAGGGGGTGAGTTCTACACACCTAAAGGAGTGGTACAGCTTATTGTGAACCTCATCAAACCTCAACCTAAAAACCTGGTGTATGACCCTACCTGTGGATCCGGGGGTATGCTGATTGAGTCTGCAAAATATATTGCTCAACAACCTGTTGGGATGGTGGGAAAGAATATTAATGTTTCTCTCTACGGACAGGAAAAGAACCTGGGCACCTGGGCTATATGTAAAATAAACATGATCCTGCACAACTTCATGGATACGGATATACGGAAAGGAGATACGCTTACCAGCCCACAGCATAAAGACGAAGGGAACAACCTGAAACTATTTGACAGGGTAATTGCCAATCCGCCGTTTTCTCAAAACAAGTGGTGGGGACCCGCCGAAACCAACATTACGAAACGGCTGGATAAAGATGGTAAAGAAAAAGAGATGTCGCCTAATTACAACAAGGTAGTAGTGGATGAATATGGACGGTTTGGGTATGGCATACCTCCACGGGGATACGCCGATTTAGCCTTTCTGCAACACATGGCGGCTGTTCTGAAACAAGAGGGCCGGATGGGCATAGTGTTACCCCACGGAACATTATTTAGAGGAGGTTCTGAAGGGAGGATAAGAAAAGGATTACTGGAAGATGATATTGTGGAAGGTATTATCGGCCTCCCAGCAGCACTGTTCTATAACACTGGAATCCCCGCTTCTATCTGGATCATCAACAAAAACAAACCGGAGCGTTTAAAGCGTAAGGTAATTATCATTGATGCCAGCAGTGAATACAAGGAAGGCAAGGTCCAGAACCAGCTATTTCCTGAACATATTGACAAGACTGTAGCTGCTTATGATGCGCTGGAGGAGGTAGATAAGTTTATGCGAATTGTGGATATGGAGGAGATCAGGGAGAATGATTTTAACCTGAATATTTCCCTATATATTGATACAACAGAACCGGAACCGGAAGTTGATCTTGTTGCCGTTAAAGAAGCTATCAACCATGCAGAGGAAAAAGAGAAAGAAATAGATAAAAGGTTAAACCAATACCTGGAGGAGCTGGGGATATGAGAGAAGGGTATAAAGATACACCTTTAGGTGAAATCCCGGAGAGTTGGGGGGTTGTGGTTGCATCAAAAATAGCCGAAATAACATCAAGTAAAAGAATACATCAATCGGAATATGTCGAAGAAGGTATTCCTTTTTACAGATCAAAAGAAATTATTTTAAAATCAAAGGGTAAGACTTTGGATAACATTGTTTTTATAACCACAGAACGATTTGAAGAACTTACTGAAAGATTTGGAGCTCCACAAGAAGGTGATATTTTAATTACGGCAGTTGGGACTATTGGTACAACCTATTTGATCGGGAAAAATGAAAAGTTTTACTTCAAAGACGGAAACTTGATGTGGTTGAGGCATATAAACAATGATATAAACAAAATATATTTAAAATATTTCTTTTCATCTTTCTTTTTCCAAAATCTTATTGACAAAACAATTGGTGGTTCGAGTCAAAAAGCACTTACGATTGAGAAGTTTAGCAGGTTGCACATTATACTTCCACCAATAAATGAACAAAAAAAAATCGCCAACATCCTCTCCACGGTGGATGAGAAGATAGATGTGATCAGCGAGCAGATCGAAAACACCCGGAAGCTGAAGAAAGGGTTGATGCAACGCCTGCTAACACGTGGCATCGGGCATACACGTTTCAAACCTTCCCCGCTTGGAGAGATTCCGGAGAGTTGGGAGGTGGTAAAAATTGTCAATATTATCAAAGAAGGCAGACTGGGCGGCAACTATAAGAATAGCGAAGACGAGAATGGATTACCGTTAATAAAGATGGGGAATTTAGGGAGAGGGTGTATTGTATTGAACAAACTCGAGTATATTCCCGGAAGTTCAAAATATTTAAAAGAAGATATTTTAAATAAAGGGGACCTACTCTTTAATACAAGAAATACATTAGAGTTGGTTGGAAAAGTCGCTGTTTGGAGAAAAGAATTGGATAAAGCCTTATATAACTCTAATTTAATGAGAATTTCTTTCAACCCTATGAAAGTTTCTTCAAACTACTTTATGAACTATGTTTTTAATTCAAGCTATGGATTAACACAATTAAGAAGGATTGCAACGGGAACTACAAGTGTTGCTGCAATTTATACGAAAGACCTTTTAAAAATTAAAATCATCTTACCCTCACTTCCCGAACAACGCATAATCGACAACATTCTCACTTCTGTGGATGACAAGATAGATAGTCTTAGTGATAAAAAGAAAGAATATGAACAGCTAAAGAAAGGCTTGATGCAGAAGTTGTTGACAGGGAAAATTAGGGTTAGGTTGTAATATTCGGTTGACAAAATCGTTTTATTGTTGTAGTTTTGTCAACAAACCAAAAATTATGAAAGAACTATTTGCAAAACGGTTAAAAAATGCCCGGGTAATGGCAGGATTGAGTATGGATGCTCTTGCCCAATTAGTAGGTGTCTCAAAAGAGGCAATAAATAAGTATGAAAAAGGTAAGGCTCAACCTAATAGTACTAATTTGATAAAACTGGCAAATGCGCTGAATGTTAAACCAGATTATTTTTTTAGAAGTACTTCGGTTGAGCTCGAGAATGTTAATTTTAGAAAAAGGGGCATGGGGGTCAAACGTCTTAACCAAATTAGAGAAAAAGTAAGAGATAATCTGGAGCGATATATAGAACTGGAGGAACTGCTTACCATGGACACTTCATTTCCCAATCCAATTGGTCATATCGCTATTACCGGGGAGAAAGATATAGAAACTTCAGCAGAAATCCTAAGAAAAGAATGGGAACTGGGTTTAGACCCTGTTACTAATGTTATTGAGACCCTTGAGGCACATGAAATTAAAGTGGTTGAAATGGAGGGAGAGGAAAAATTTGATGGTTTATCATCCTTTATTGATAATAAATACCCGGTTATAGTTATTAATAAGAATTACCCAATTGAAAGAAAACGGTTCACCTTGTTGCACGAACTTGGGCATTTATTATTAACTAAAAACGAATCATCATTAGATAATGAGAAAGTATGCCATTATTTTGCCGGGGCACTATTAATTCCGGAACAAGTAGTATATGAGAAGTTTGGGAAACGAAGGCACAATCTTTTACTTGACGAACTTATTGCCATTCAGCAAACTTGGGGTATTAGTATTGGTGCATTAATTTATAGACTCGCTGAATTGAATGTAATTTCCAGCGAAAAACGGAGTACTTTTTTTTGGAAGCGGAATAAATCTCCTGAATTTAAAGTATTAGTTGACAAACAAAGATTTTCCGGCACTGAACAATCATATAGATTTAATCAACTCCTTTATCGTGGAATTGCCCAGGAACTTCTATCATTGAGTAAAGCATCTGAGCTGTCAAATATCAGTATTCATGAACTAAAAAAGGCTAAGAACGTCATTCGATGAGGATAGTAGTTAATGATACAAATGTGTTAATAGACTTAGCTCAGGTAAATTTACTGGACCAATTTGTTAAACTCAACTTTGATATAAGAACTACTGACTTAGTAATAAATGAGATAACAGACCCGGAACAAAAAGCAGTTATCGATATCCTGATTTCTCATGAATATATGGTTGTAGCATCTTTTGATGCCTCAGAATTAACTGAAATTTCAGCTAAACGAGTTGCAATAAATGGTTTATCTATGGCTGATACATCTGCCTGGTATTATGCAAAAAAAGAAAAGGCTTTACTATTTACAGGAGATGGGTTACTAAGAAAAACAGCACAACAAGACAGGGTTGAAGTTAGAGGTATATTATTTATTTTAGAATGCATGATTGAAGAAAATATTATCTCACCACGAACAGCAGCAGATAAATTAACTGATATTATTAATAATGGAGCTTGGTTACCAGTAGGTGCTTGTAATGAAAGAATTAACAGATGGAGGGCCTTATAGTGTTAGAAATTTCTTCCGAATACATACATTCCGAACTCCCCGCCATTGAGCTTTTTCAACAGCTTGGTTACGAATATAGAAATGGTGACACTTGGGATGAACGAGAGGATATAACAGAAGTAATATTAGAAAATCGTCTCAGGAATGCCATCAAAAAAATTAACAATTGGGGTATAAATAATAATAATGTCCAGAAGGCGATACACCGTCTAACAGCCATTCATTCTTCTTCCTTAATGGAAACCAACCAGAAAGCATGGGAGCTCATCCAGGGTGCTAATTTTTCAGTCAAACAGGTAATTAATGGGAAGGAAGAAT
>JAGLWB010000369.1 GCA_023133655.1 Bacteroidales bacterium | reverse complement strand
CGGCTACCGGCTACTGTCAACTGCAACCCACAACATTATATTTAAACACTATCTTTGCCTTCAAACAAATCAGCATGCGCAAACTGAAAAACGAAGAATTGCCCAGATTAAGCATGAAGGAGTTTAAGAAGGTTGAGAAAACCCCGTTGGTTGTGATTCTCGACAATGTGAGAAGCATGAACAATATCGGAAGTCTGTTCCGGACAGCTGATGCTTTTCTGGTTGAAAAAATATTCCTCTGTGGCATCACAGCAACGCCACCCCATAAAGAAATTCATAAAACAGCACTTGGATCTACCGAATCGGTTGACTGGCAATACATTGAGAATACTATCGATTGCATTACCCTCCTTAAGTCACAGGGATATAAGATCTATGCCATTGAACAGGCTGATGAAAGCATTTCGCTGGAGGAGTTCAACCCTGATTTCAAAAATAAGCTGGCCATCATTTTCGGGCATGAAGTTAAAGGTGTTGAGGAGAAGGTAATTCCATTGGTTGATGGTTGCCTCGAGATACGGCAGTACGGAACAAAGCATTCATTGAATGTTTCAGTAAGTGCAGGGATTGTTATTTGGCACCTGTTCCAAAAATTTACAAACACCCAAAATACAAGCAAAACCTCCTGATTCCTGTTTCCTGTTTCCTGATTCCCGTTTCCCTGCTACTGGCTACCGGCTACCGGCTACCGGCTACTACCGACTCCCGACTACTTCACCCGGAGCTTGGCTAAAAATACTGCATATAAGTCAACCCATTCTTCACATAATTCGGATTATACGTCTTCGGTGGGCCAACTTTGGGATAGGGTTTTCCGGCATTATGAAGATGGAAAGCATCTTTATACCTGCCTTTTTTCAATGAATCGCCGTAGGTCATATTGATCCATTTCACGCCCCAGTATACTGCCTTTTCACCCCGTAGATCTTTAATATTGATACCCAAAAGAATACATTTATATCCCATCACCTGGAAAGGGCCCCACGACCTGGCAAGGTTTTTCAACGCATCATCAGAAGCATTCTTCAAGTGGCCAGGCCTCAGGTTTTCAAACTGTTTAATCTGGCCAGCTTTGAGTTTCTTAAGCCTTCGATAAACATGTTTTTCAAACCGGGGAGGTACATTTTTTCTACCAGATGATTCAAGAATAATTAGGGATTTCAAGTATTTACCAGAGATCCCGAACTCAACAGCATAGCGATCTATCTCCTTGCCATAATTGGCATTGGTTCTTTTAACGGTTTTCACAATGGTATTCTGCGAAGGAGAGCTACTAGCAACGGATCTTGCAATTTGCCTGACGGAATAATAAACAGTCCGGTATACTTCAGGTTTAACAACAGCAATAAAAACCAACAAAACAGCAATGAGAAAAACTATTGTCCTACGTTTCTGTCGAATGGCTTTCTTCTTTGAACGGCGCACCGGCTTGCGGGGTTTTTTAGTTTTCCGGGTTGGTTTTCTTTTGGTGGGTGACATCAAAAAAAAAAATTAAAAAATAATCTACTTAACGAAAAGCGAAAATACAAATAAATTTATTTATTTAATTCCAATTCAAAAACACGAATACAATTTCTTAATTTAGAATTTATGCAAATTAATTAATTGGATTTTTTTTATTAATTTCACTGCCTGAATATTTTTTTTGATTGCAGCATTCTCTTTAAGACATTAAAGATTATCTGTTATATACTGATTTAGGTGTAGTTGTTTCGCAAATAGATATTATTAATACTATATCTAAATTGCGATTTCTATATGGAGATTAAGATAATTTTCTCTAATTTTCGATCTTAGAATTATTAAATGTAGGTTGGAGATGAGGGATTTCTTAAACTTATAGTAAAAAAGGTGGTATTCCTGTTTAAATAATACTCACTTATACAATAAGTTGAACATCACTTGGAAGTTTATATTATTTCTCTGATTTTGGGGCTTGGTATCTCTAGTATTTTTTTTATTATCCTGTTATGATAAGAAACACAACTATTTTCTGCATTACATTATTTCTATCTTTTTCTTATTTATCTAATAACGCTGAAACGATTATTGAGGGAGGTCCTGTTCAGGGCGAATGGGATTTAAATGGGTCCCCTTATATAATTGAAAGTGATATATGGATTGATACAGGCACAATTTTAACGATTCATGCTGGAGTTGAAATAATATTCAATAATAATGTAAAATTTGAAGTTTTCGGCAATCTAGTTGCAATTGGTACCGAAAATTCAAGTATTCTTTTCACCAAATCTGACCAAACAAGTGACAGATGGGCTGGAATCCATATATATAATAACTCACCTGAAATAAAACATTGTACTTTTTCATATACCAAAGAAATATTTGGGCAATATGAAGCTGCATTATCATTTAACAGTTACTTTGAGCAGGACATTGAAGTTAACTCATGTACTTTCAACAACAATGATAATGGAGCTATCTTAATTAATTGTTACAATGAGAATTATTCATTCTTTTTACATGATTGCAATTTTAATAATAACGCTGATTTCTGTGTAAAAACTAAAGCATCCTCACTGGATAAAATAAATATTGAGAATAATTCTTTTATAGGCAGCAAATCATTTAACAACATCGGATTACTATTTGAATATGGAAACATATGTGATCTAATTTCTTTTAAGGATAATTTATTCTCCAATTTTTATACTTCTGAAGAAGGATATGGTTCAGCCGTCAATATAAATCATGAGAATAGTAGGTCTAGTATTAATATTTCTTTTAACAATGATTCACTAAGCCATAATGAAAGTCTTACTGCTGGGGCTATTCTTATTAATAATTGTGAGACATTGACTATCAATAATGTCTTGTTTAATTCTAACAAAGGAGAAAGAGGAGCTATAATAAGCTATTGCAGATATGTTGATATTATTTCCAATAATTTTATTACTAATCAACCAATTGAAAATACAGGAGGAGGTTCTCTTGAAATAAATCTATTAAATAATGGGACTATATTTCTCGACAATAATGAGTTCAGAAGCAATAAATTAGCAGGAGCCAACCAAATTGGTGGAGATGTTCTGGTTAATGTAGTTAATGATGTAAATTCGATTGAAATCACTAATAATTTATTTAAGAGTTTTGATAATACAGCTAAAGGGGGCGCAATTACAATTAATGGAGAAAACAACACATCTAATAATATTATTGTCGAAAAAAATACATTTAATGATGTATTTGGATTATATGGTGGGAGTATTTATATCAATAATGTAAACGTTGAAACTCTCGATATTGATTCAAATTTATTTATTGAGACCTCTGCCTATAATGGAGGCGGTATTTATATTCAATCTAATTCAGTAAACACGTTTGATCTCTTTTACAATACTATTAAATCATCCTTCGCAATTAAAAATGGTGGTTTTATATATGCAAATATTGATCAAGTGGATATTTGCAAACTCCATCATAACATCCAAGATTCAAGTTTTGTAATTAGTTCAACAACAGAAAATGGTGGTTTTTTATATTACTATAGCACATATACTGGTCTTTTAGAAATCAACAATGATACTATTAATGCTTGTGGAAGTCCTGATGGTAATGGTGGCTATATGAATATATATTGTGTAGAGTTAAATAGTTTTTCTTTTTACGAAAACATGATCAAAGATTCCAGCTTTGTTGGCCATAATGGTGGCGCTCTTTATCTTAAGTCTAATAACAATATTAGCAATATATCTATTCATGATAATGCATTTGGCAAAAGCACAGCAGGAGTGAGTGGCGGGAATACTTATATCAAATGTCCTGAAGTTCATTCTTTTTCATTTAATAACAATAACCTCAATCAAATTTCATCAGCTACTTTTAATGGAGGAGTTCTTTTCCTGGATGTCGAAAATAGTATCGATGATCTGGATATCTTCCAGAATACATTTCATTCATCTAAGGCTACAACAGGATCTGGTGGAATGGCTTTCATCAGCGCTGAAAGCATAGGTCCGGTGGATTTCTATGAAAATACTGTCAGCAGCTCGTCTATGGCAGGTGACAATGGTGGATTGTTATATCTTAATGCTAATACCTCTATTGGAGATATCACTCTCGATAATAATACAGCTCAATCTACATCTGCTACTAATAATGGAGGATTTGCTTCAATATCTACTCTTCAAACAGGATTACTTACTCTCACTAATAATAC
>JAGLWB010000368.1 GCA_023133655.1 Bacteroidales bacterium | reverse complement strand
GAATTTATTTTTGTCGTTCTTGGATCAATTTTTATTGACTTTTACCTTGTTCAGTGGATGAATGATTCTGTTGGCAGGAAGAAAATTGTACTTATTGGCTTGTCCGTTATCCTGAATGTAGGGTTGCTGCTTTATTATAAGTATGCCAATTTTTTTGTTGATAATTTAAATATACTTGTACAGGGGCTTGGACACAAAGAAATACCCTGGCTTGGTGTTGCTCTCCCGATTGGCATTTCGTTTTTTACATTTCAAAAGCTGACCTATTCGATAGATGTTTATCGTAAAGTACATGCACCCCTCAAACATATAAGGGATTATGCAATGTACATCCTGATGTTCCCTCAGCTGATCGCGGGGCCAATTATCAGGTTTCATGAAATTGCTGATCAGCTTGAAGAGAGACAAGCTAATGAAAATATTGACAACCGGCTTACAGGTTTTTTCCGGTTTATTTTGGGGTTGGCAAAAAAAGTATTAATCGCCAATGTGCTGGGTGAACAGGTGGATGTCATATTTGCCCTGGGGCAGGATGATCTTAGTACACCACTGGCCTGGATTGGTGTTATAGCCTATGCTTTTCAAATTTATTTTGATTTTTCAGGATATTCTGATATGGCAATTGGAATAGGTCGCATGATTGGTTTTAATTTCCCGGAAAATTTCAATAATCCCTATATTTCAAGAAGTATTTCTGAGTTTTGGAGGAGATGGCACATTACCCTTGGCCGGTTTATGCGCGACTACCTTTATATTCCGCTGGGCGGCAACAGGGTGTCGACAAAAAGAATGTTTTTTAACCTCTGGATTGTATTCCTGTTATCCGGTTTATGGCACGGTGCGGCATGGACCTTCGTAATATGGGGCGCTTTTCATGGAGCCTTCCTTGTTGCAGACCGGATTTTTCTGTTAAAGGTTTATAAAAAGATCGGGAAAATTCCCAGCATCATTATTACGTTTATTATTACACTTGTTGGGTGGGTATTATTCAGGGCCGACACCCTGCATGCAGCCGGTGAATATCTTCACCAAATGTTTGCGTTTGATTTTACAGGCACCATAATTTATTTAGACGCCCATTTTTATACCATGTTTATTTTTGCCGTTATATTTTCTTTTTGGGCCGTTATTCCCGGTGTAGAAAAATGGCAAATGAAATTATTGGGCAAAGAACAGAGAAATATTACCATTATTATCATGGCGCTGGTTTCGATTATCTTTTTGATTATTTGTTTAGGCGCAATTACATCTCAGGGGTTCAACCCGTTTATTTATTTCAGGTTCTAAAAAATAATGACCAGAATTAAACACATAAGCCTCCTGGTAATACTTGTAGTTTTGTTTCTGCCGATGATTCAGAAAGCCCTTCCCCCTGGTTAATGTTGTTCCGCTAAAAGGGTCTTTTACCTCCGCAGAAGAACCGGAGCTTACATTAAATGCAAAAATGATTAGCAAGGCGTTATTTTAAATACTTTCTAATGAAAAT
>JAGLWB010000367.1 GCA_023133655.1 Bacteroidales bacterium | reverse complement strand
GTTTCGGAACATGATGAACCCCCTTCTCATCACGCCAGTATCTGATGTCTCCGTTCTCTTGCACAGTTTCCAACTTCACCTGCTCAATGGGCTTTCCTAACGCAATGATGAGTAGAATCTCCAGATGGGTAGGTATGTTCAACTCTCGCTTCAACTCCTTTCTCCTAATTGAGCCGATGATACATCCGCCCAGCCCTTTTTCAACCGCACCAAGCAACATGCTTTGAGCAGCAATTCCGTGATCACAATCAATGCCTTGCCGGATATCGTTATCCCCTAAAATAATGATATAAGCTGATGGCTTTTCTCCCTCAACAGGTCCCGGCCAATCTTTCAGGTAACCCGCCCAGCTAAGATATGAAAATATTATTTTGTTCCTTCGATCATCATTCGAAAAAATATATTTCAATGGTTGAAGATTGGCTGCAGAAGGAGAAAATCTGGCAAGCTCCACCAGTTCCTTCAGTATTGTTGTTTTGATCACATGGGTTTGGTCAAACCGCCGGAAGCTTCTGTTTTTGATAATGAGGTTTTTAATCATTTTTGTTTTTGAATTTAAAATACTGTACAACCGTTTCGCTGTAAAAATCATCACCCGAATCAGGGTGGGCGATGATCTTCCAAAAATAGGTTGTGCCCGGTAAAAAATCAGCTATTGTTTTTGTAAATTCCTCAACTTCAACGGTTGAAGGGTTATTTTCCTCTTCTTTCTTGCAATTATAGTGAAAAAGCATTGTAAACAGAATGATTATTAATGAGAAATGTATTTTTTTTTCTTTGATAAGAAAGTAAAACAAAAACAGAAAACCGGCCATGTAAACCAGAGATGCATGCGTGGGTGCATCCGATTTATGATCCATTTCAGTCGTTGATATATATCCTGAAAAATCAGGAGTTGTGGAGTAGACCAATTCATAATTATTTCCCGGAATACCTTCCCAACGGAATGTGACGGCTAAAGCGTTAACTTCTTCTCCATCAACAGGATAAACCAATTTCACTTTGGAGAACAGCTCCGGTATATTATATGACCTGTATCCTTTATTAAGCTCTTCGTTAAGGTCGATCTTAATGAATTCTTCATAATTATGATAATAAAACAGATAAATTAGCCCGTTTTTCAAATCATATATATTAGAATACTGCGTTGGATACTTCCCTTCCTGATGGGTTGCAGCTAATATTGATCCGGCAAAATATGGAGTTAATTCATTATTGCTGTTTAGCATTTCTGAGGCTGTTTCAAAACGCCAACACGGGTACCCTCCTAATTCCGGATGAGATTGATAGAAATTGGTCAATACCTGGTAGCTATCTTCTATGACAATGATATGATCACCTTCAACAATCATTGAGTGCCCGGAGGAATCTCCGACAAGATATTGAGCTTTGTATTGATCT
>JAGLWB010000366.1 GCA_023133655.1 Bacteroidales bacterium | reverse complement strand
TCTATGCCCAGAAGAAAAGCAAAACAAAAGAAAATCTTCGTACTCGACACCTCCGTTATTCTTTACAACCATAATGCAATCAATAGTTTTGAAGACAATGATGTAGGTATTCCAATCACTGTTCTGGAGGAACTTGATAATTTCAAGAAAGGTAACGAGATTAAAAATTTTGAAGCCCGGGAGTTTATCCGTATCATAGATAAACTTTCTGAAAAATCGACTTTGCGTGACTGGATTTCGCTGGGCGGGTCAAAAAAAGGCAAGGTGAAGGTAGTGATGAATGAACAAGGAAACACGGATGTCAGAGAAATTTTTGGAGATAATACTGCTGATAATCGCATCTTAGGTGCTGCCCTTGTACTTGTTGAAGAGAATCCTGATAAAAAAGTAATCCTTGTGACTAAGGATATCAATTTACGTTTGAAAGCGAAAGCACTGGATATTACAGCAGAAGATTTTGAGACAGGAAAGATCAAGAATGTTGAAGAATTATATACCGGTAAAACCCTGGTCGAGAAGCTTTCAAAAGAGATTATTGATACAATATACCAGGAGGGATTTATTACACCGGAAGACATTGGAATAAAAGATCCAATTCCCAATCATTATTTTATCCTCAAGAATACAAAAACTTCTGCACTTGCATTTTATAACCCTGTTACCGGACATATTGAAAAGTTGGAGAAGCGACAAGCTCACCGGATCACCCCACGTAACGCCGAACAGGTTTTTGCTTTACATGCCCTTTTAAATCCTGAAGTAAAATTGGTGACACTACAGGGGGTAGCCGGGACCGGCAAAACACTTCTTGCCTTAGCCGGAGCGTTGGATCAAAAACGAAATTTCAAACAGATCTACCTCGCCCGCCCAATCGTTCCTTTAAGTAACAAGGATATCGGTTATCTTCCGGGAGATATTAAATCAAAATTGAATCCCTATATGGAGCCACTGTGGGACAATTTGAAATTTATACAAAGCCAGTATGGTGAGAAAGATAAAGAATTCAAAAACATTACAGATGGCCTGCAGAATGATAAACTGGTAATTACCCCACTGGCTTATATAAGAGGAAGAAGTATTTCGAATATTTTCTTCATCGTTGATGAAGCACAAAACCTGACACCTCACGAGGTTAAAACTATTATTTCCCGGGCCGGTGAAAATACAAAGATCATTTTAACAGGCGACGTCTACCAAATCGATACACCCTATCTTGATTCACAGAGTAACGGATTATCTTACCTGATCGATAAAATCAGCCATCACCCGATTTATGCACATATCAGGCTTGAAAAAGGTGAACGATCCGAACTTGCCAATCTGGCAAATGAACTTCTGTAAAAATGTTGTGTGTCGTCAGATGAAACACCTGACGATCCTATGATGTGTTGTTGTGTCGTCAGGTGTTACACTTTAGCCGTGTTGTCAGGTGTTACACCTGACAACCCTTGTACTTACCTCTCTTCATAAACAACAGCCATCACTGTGTGACCTACAACGTTGAGTGTGTATTTATCAATGACACTCATATTATCGTTGATCGTATGCCAGTATTCGAAAAACGAACCGTTTGATGATGCAGGATCAAGGTGGATAATATCTATGGTTGGAATTTTTCTAATCTTATTCACATAATAATGATCGTCATTAATGGGGGATCCTTCTTCAAGAAGAAAATAGTCATTGTATCCTAATTTATGAGCTTTCTTCCACACCTTTTTTAATATATCAGGTGCGTAATATTTTGAAAATGCCTCCTGAGGAAACCTGGCATTCTCAGCCCCAACCATATCAAGAAGAATGCCATACCTTGCCATATAGCCCGGAACATGAGGATTTCTCGACCAGTATTGAGATCCAAGCCCCCAGAAATCATTGCCTTCTGAAACCTGGTTGTCCTGGGGTGGACCATAATCTTCAACATCAAAAAGGATAATATCAACTCCAATTATTGGCTCTGAAAGGCTTAGGTGACGAGCTATCTCAAGTAACACTCCTACGCCACTTGCTCCGTCATTGGCTCCATCAATAGGTGTTTTGTGATTGGAGGGATCCGGGTCATGATCAGCAAAAGGTCGGGAATCCCAGTGTGCAGCAAGAAATACACGGCTCTGTTTTTCAGGTTGGAATGATGCTATAATGTTATTGCAATTTAATGTCAAGTCATTAAAAGTTCGAACTTTTCCATTTTGTACAATTACATGTGGGGTGTACGATTTGAGTTTTTCTGTCAGATAAGATGCACAGCGACTATGAGCTCTTGTACCTGGCACACGTGGGCCAAAATCCACCTGATTTTTTACAAAAAGATATGCCGAATCTTCATTGAAGTCGGGTATTTGTATGCTTACCTTTTTAATTCCGGAATCCTGAACCGTTTTTGAAGGATGTTTCTGGTCTTTACAGCCTGTACCAATAAAAAAGATGAGGATAAAAATGATATAATAAGTATATTTCATATTTATATGCTTTAAAATGTCAGCTTGAAAGTTGTTCCCTCGTCGAGGTTTGATTTAACAGTGATTTTTCCTTTATGTAGGTGGATAATTTGTCTCGACAAACTTAAACCAATGCCAGAACCTTCTTTTTTTGAGGTAAAAAAGGGCATAAATATCTTGTCAAGAATATCAGGCTTAATTCCACAACCGTTGTCTGTTAATTCAATGATAATTCTTCCTGTTGACCCGGCTGTTGCTGACACTGAAATCATAGGGTTTTCCTTTTCTTTAACTGCGTCAATGGCATTCAGTATTAAATTGATCATGACCTGATCGATAAGATCAGAATCCGCTGTAAGCATCAGGTTTTCGGGTATGGTATTGCAGTTACAGTTTATTTGTAATTGTTCAATTTTTGGGGCTAACAGTAAAATACATCTATCGAACATTTCTTTAACTGAAAAGTAGCGAAAATTTGGCTTGGGTATTCGTGTGAGGTTACGATATACTTCCACAAAATTCAACAATCCCTGGCTTCGTCCCTGAATGGTTGATAAAGCTGTTTCTATGGATTCGACATCTTCCTTATCAACAAGCTGGAGTTTGGTTGTTTCACTATTTTTGTCGATTAATAAATCATAAACTGTTGATGCAAGAGAAGATATAGGTGTGATGGAGTTCATGATCTCATGCGTAAGCACACGGATCAGCTTCTGCCACGATTCAATTTCTTTTTCTTCAAGTTCCGCGCTGATATTCTGAAGGGAGATCAATATATAATCTTCACCACGCATCTTGAATTCTGTGGCATAAATCGATAATTGTAATAATTCGTTATCGATAAAAACTTTAATCAATTTCTTATCCCCCGCATTCATTTTCAATAATTGCTTTGGAAAATCAGATTTTATTGATTTCAAGTCATCAATGTAGGGAAGAATATTGATTTTGAACAGTTGTTTTGCTGCTTTGTTAATGATGTCGACTTTCCCATCTTTCCGATAAACAATGATTCCGATATTTACATGCTGGATAACGGTTTGAAGGTAGTTGAAGTGTTCTTCTTTTTCTGCCCTGGTGCTTCTAAATTCATTGATTACAGCATTAAAAGCTTTGTTGAGGGCTTCAAAACTCTTCCCAAGACCCTGGTCTGAAAAGGAAGTAGAGAAATCAGCATGCCGGATGCTTTCCAGAAATTGTGTAAGTTTTGTATTTGTTTTCTCAACAAAACGAATCATGTTAATAACCTGGAAAAGAATGAGAGCTACGAGGATGATGCTGGTAACAAGGTGTTTTCTCTGATCAACAAAATAAACCAATAAAAAAACTGAGGCAATCAGCAATAAAATTCTTACAACAACCAGAAATCGAAAGCTCTTATAAACCATATTTCTCTATTCTTCTGTAAAGTGAAGCCCTTGTAAGTCCTAACTCTTTAGCAGCTTTGCTTATATTTCCTCCATGTTTGTCTATTACCTTGCGAATAAGCATTTTTTCAGTATCTTCAAGGTTTGTGCTTGAGGTGGTTAATTTTCCAGTTTCGTTATCTTCAATTTGCGACAGAAAAAAGTCTTGAGGTTGGAGGACATTAGAATCACTCATAATAACCGCTCGTTCAACAGAATGTTGTAATTCGCGTATGTTTCCGGGCCATGTATGTTTTTCAAGGCGTTTTAGTGTGACAGGCCCTAAACGTTTGGGAGGTACTTTATATTTTTTACTGTAGATTTGAAGAAAATGATCAACCAATAATGGAATATCTTCTAAGCGCTCACGTAACGGAGGCAGAAGGATTTCGACTGTATTTATTCTATATAACAAATCCTGACGAAACTTTGAATCACTCACCATCTGATACAATGGCATATTGGTTGCGCAAATAAGCCTTACATTAATGGGGATTTCTTTATTGGTTCCTAATCGTACCACATTTCTGTTTTGCAAAACACCCAAAAGTTTGGATTGCAGGCCGAATGACAGATTGCCTATTTCATCAAGAAAAATTGTTCCTTTGTTAGCGGCTTCAAATCGCCCGGCTCTGTCCTCTTTTGCATCAGTAAAGGCACCTTTTTTGAATCCGAAAAGTTCACTTTCAAATAATGTTTCAGTGATAGCACCAAGATCTACACTAACAAAAATTTCATCCTTCCTTTTTGAAGCTTTATGAATGGCTCGTGCAATTAATTCTTTACCTGTACCATTTTCTCCAAGGATTAAAACGTTTGCTTCTGTTTTGGCAACCTTTTCAACATGGGTTAAAACTTTTTGCATCGATGGTGCTTGCCCGATCAAAGTGCCATATCCCTGATCCTGAGAAGCAATTAATGTTTTGTGTTTTGCACGCAAATCATTCAGCTCCTGCTTTGATTCCCGTATTTTTAAATTAGCTGTAATAGTAGCCAGTAGTTTTGTATTATCCCAGGGCTTCAGGATGAAATTCGTCGCCCCCTCTTTAATGCCCTGAACGGCAAGCTCTATATCCCCATATCCGGTAATGAAGATCACTACTGCTAATGGATCTAAGTTTAGAATTTTACTGAGCCAGTGAAACCCTTCCTTGCCACTTGTGGCATCACGCGAAAAATTCATATCAAGTAAGATCACATCATAGCTTTCATTCTGTAATAAAATTGGAATATTCTCAGGATTTTTTTCAGTGTGAACAATGTTGAAATGCTGTTTAAGAAAAAGTCTGGCAGCTAACAAAACATCCTGATCGTCGTCTACAATGAGAATTTTGGCGTCGATTTTTTCCATGATACTTTTACAATTAATAAGGGAGTCTCTTTTTATTTATATGACTTGAAACAATAACAAATGTTACATAAAATGTTCATAAATGTACAATAAAATGAACGATAATGAACAGCCTATATTGCAGGTGTTTAACCGTACCTTGTTAATATGTTGAAAGTCAATCGAATATGATTAATGGCATAAAATTAGCAAAACTCAAGGCACTGATTAGTTACTATGATTCTACATAATGATGTAAAAAATGGATCGACCAATAGAAAAAAAGAAATGGACGGCGAAAAAGATCATATCGATCTTAGCCATTGCCAGCTTCGCATACCTGCTTATACATCTTTTCTTTTTAAGGGACAGGCAAAGCAGGTTATATGTATTTGAAGATCAACTTACAATTGTACCTGTTAAACTGGATAAATTTCAGGAATTTATTCCTATTGATGGTGTCGTTTTTCCAAAAAATACAATTTACATCGACGCAGTACAGGGTGGAGTGGTTGAGATAGTCTATGTTGAAGATGGGGCAATACTCAATAAAGGGGATTCGATATTAAAGCTGATGAACGCTAACATGGAGATCCGCTATATGGAACAGGAAACCCGAATTTTAGACGCCATTAATAATTTGCAAAATTCCAAGATAAATCTTGAGCGTAATAAATTTTACAGACAAAAAGAGATCATTGACCTGGAATACCAGATCGATAGAGCCAGAAAAGATTTTAAACGTAAAGATGACCTCTTCAATGAAAAACTAATCTCTACGGTTGAATTTGAAGATGCCGAAAGAGAGTTTGAATTCACAGTTAAGCAACTTAAGATATCAATCAAATTAAAAAAGCTCGACTCTACATCCTCAGTGTCTCAAGTAAAACAGATTGACAATTCTATTTTACGAATGGAAGAGAACTTATCGCTTTTAGGAGCTAACCTGGAAAATCTATACATTAAAGCACCGGCGTTTGGAAAGCTTTCCTCATTTAGTGTTGAAATTGGTGAAACCAAATCTTCAGGTGAACATCTGGGCCAGATTGATATGCTGGATGGATTCAAATTAAGGGCCAATATTGATGAGCGATATATATCAAGAGTTTATAATGGCCAGGAAGCGGAAGTTGACTTTGGCGGAAAAAATTATCGACTCTTCATCAATAAAATTTATACCGATGTCACTGCCGGATCTTTTCAGGTTGACCTTTATTTTAAAGATGATTATCCGAAAAATATTAAAAGAGGCCAAACAATTCAATTACGCCTTGAATTTAGCAGGCCCGCTGAAGCCATCATCATTAAAAGAGGAGGTTTTTTCCAGGAAACTGGTGGTAATTGGATCTATATTGTAGATCCATCAGGCGAATTTGCTACCAAAAGGAGTATCAGGCTGGGAAGCCAAAACACCTATTATTACGAAGTAATTGAGGGCCTGAAACCAGGTGAAAAAGTAATAGTATCATCTTATGATTCATTTGGCAATAAAGACAAACTTGTATTTAAATGATTAAGATATCCTGATTAATGAAAAAACTTCCATGAGAGAAGAGTGATGTTAAGGTATAATATAAAAATAGCATTTAGAAATCTTGTCAACCGAAAACGTTATGCGCTTGTTAATGTTTTAGGCCTGGCCATTGGCCTGGCTAGCTTTATTGTTATTGCACTTTACATTATTGATGAATTGAGCTATGACCTCCATCATTCGAAATCTGAAAGAATATTCCGGATTGTTAATGTTTATGATTTTGAAGGGGTTGGTGAAGAGTCGTCAAGCAGTCCTTTTCCTGTGGGCCCAACCCTGTTAATGGAATACCCCCACTTGATTGAAACATCGGTTCGTTTTTTTAATAACTGGTCATCGCCATATTTTGTCGAGTATGGAGAGAAAAGGTTCAATGAACGGAAACTATTTTTTGTTGATTCAACAGTTTTTGATGTTTTTGATATTCCTTTTATCGCGGGTAACCCGGCCTCCGCTTTGAATAATCCAGGAACTGTTGTGCTCACTGAATCAGCATCCATGCGTTATTTTGGAGATGAGGACCCGATCGGAAAGAAACTTGAGATTGAAGAGCATTTTAATGTGATCGTTACAGGTGTGATAAGAGATCCAGTGCCGCAATCACATTTTACATATGAATTGCTGGTTTCAATGGAAACAATTAAAACGTTATTAAATGGATACGAACCCAAAACATGGATTTGGAACCCATGCTGGACATATATTGTATTAAAGGAAGGTGTTAAGGCTGAGGATCTGAACAAACTTTTTGACCAATTTATAGTTAAGTATTTTTATGATGCTGAGAAAGATAATATTACGTTAACCCTTCAATCCCTACCTGAAATTCATTTAAGGTCGTCATTGGATTATGAAATTGAACCAAATGGAAACATAACGTATATCAAGATACTTTCGGTAATCGCCATATTCATGCTTATTATTGCAACAGTCAATTTCATGAATCTGTCAACAGCAATTGCCGGGAAAAGGGCCAGAGAAATAGGCATGAAGAAAGTTGTTGGGGCAACCCGTCGCCAATTAGCCGTACAGTTTATAACAGAATCTGTTATTGTAAGCATTCTGGGATTATTGATTGCTTTAGCTTTGGTTGAATTTATCATACCTTATTTTAATGATTTCACCGGGAAAAACATATCTTCAAATTATTACCTTGAGCCGGTAAAAATGTCTCTGTTGCTTGCTATTGCATTTACTACAGGGGTACTATCCGGGATATATCCTGCATTTTATCTTTCATCGTTTAAACCCATCGCTGCTCTGAAAGGGGAGCTGGAGCAGAGCCGGAGTGGAGTGAAAGCCAGAAAAATTCTTGTTGTTACTCAATTTAGCATATCGATAATCCTTATAGTGACAACAATAGTTACGTTTCAACAATTACAATTTTTTCAAAACAAAGACCTTGGGTTTACCAAAGAGAATATCATTATACTCCCGATCCAACATACACCGGTTGTTCAGCATTATGATGCTTTTGAATCGGAGCTGTTGATGTCGCCTGAGATTCTATATGTAACATCTCTTGATTATATTGTTGGTGTCGAACATAATACTCATGAATTCAGACCTGAGGGTTTTCCGGAAGATCAATGGCAATTTTACCCCGCTCTTAAAGTGAGAAATGGGTTTCTTGAAACATTTGATGTTGAGGTTGTTGCAGGTCGTGGATTTGAGAAAGAGAGTAAAATTGACCCTTCTGGTGCAGTATTGATAAATGAAGCGATGGTTAAATTCCTCGGCTGGAAAAGTAATGAAAATGCTATTGGAAAAAGATTTCATTCATTCTCCGGAAAAGAAAATGTGATTGGCGTATTCAGGGATTTTCATGTCAATTCGCTCCATGCCGACATAACGCCATTGGTGTTAAGTTTACCACAGAATCGGAAGAGTTTAGAATATTATTCGGTTTACATGGCCATCAGGCATGTGCCGGGTCAATTCGACAAAGCACTCGATGTAATTCATAAAGCCTGGGAAAAATTTTCACCGCAAAGACCATTTGAATACAAAATTCATGCAGAAGAATTGGCGCGGATGTACAGAGAAGAATATATTTTAAGCAGGCTTGCGGCTATATTTACTTTTTTGATCATATTTATTGCGAGCCTGGGCCTTTATGGTCTTGTTTCTTATTTGATGGATCAACGGACAAAAGAAATAGGTATCCGTATGGTTTTGGGTGCCTCTTTGTTCCAGATAATAAAACTCCTTTCCAGGGAATTTAGTTTGTTAATATTAATTGCAAATATAATTGCCTGGCCGGTTTCTTTTTTGTTAATGTACTACTGGTTACAAAATTTTGAATTTCAGGTGCAGATAAGGTTAATTGTTTTTGTAATGGCCGGCCTGATGTCATATGCCATTGCCATGACAATAACCGCGTTAAAAGTAATGTCATCATTCCGGATGAAGCCCTCTGAAACATTGAAACACGAATAAGCTGGTGTAACTTTATAAGTATTATATCGTCTAATTTTTAAAACGGATTAATAATGATAAAAACTGAGAACCTTACTAAGATCTTCAGAACAGATGAGGTAGAAACAACTGCTCTCAATAAAATTTCTTTTAGAGTGCAACCGGGAGAGTTTATTGCTATCATGGGCCCTTCCGGATGTGGGAAATCTACCCTTCTTAATATTCTTGGCTTATTAGATAATCACACAGCCGGAGAATATTATTTTCTTGACATGGAAGTGTCAAAGTTTTCAGAAAAACAAAAGGCGAAACTGAGAAAAGAGAATATTGGTTTTGTTTTTCAGAATTTTAACCTTATCGATGAGCTCACTGTTTTTGAGAATGTTGAGTTGCCGTTAATTTATTTGGGTTATGGCTCAAGAGAAAGGAAGAGAAGGGTAGAGATGGTGTTAGAGCAAATGCAAATTACGCACAGGAAAAAACATTTTCCGGTACAACTATCGGGTGGTCAACAACAAAGAGTGGCTGTGGCCAGGGCTATAGTCGCCGAGCCTAAACTTATTTTAGCTGATGAGCCAACGGGTAATCTCGACTCTGCTCATGGTGAAGAGGTGATGAACCTGATAGAATGGTTGCATAAAAATGGCACTACGGTGATTATCGTCACACACTCTCAAAGAGATGCCGAATACAGTCAACGAATCGTAAGGTTGTTTGACGGCCAGATCATCACAGAAAATATCAAAGAACATATCCTATAATCAATGAGACTAAATTTTCAAAAACGAAGTGAATTGAAAATTCAAAGTCGAATTGATCCTGAAAAGGCAAAGCCTTATTCAGGATCTGGGTTTAATACCACTCATTATTATGTTTTGGAATTATTGCAAAACCACGTTGCGTAATATTCGCAGGGATAAATTTTATGCTGCAATCAATATAATTGGTTTATCGGTCGGACTGGCTGCCTTTATTTTTATTTTGCTGTTTGTTAAAGATGAATTAACATATGATAGGTATAATGAAAAGCATAGCCGGATTCACCGTATTGAAGCAGATTTTCATATTGCTGGAAAGCATGAAAAATTTGCCATCGTCCCTATTCCAATGGGACCGGCATTTAAACTTGAGTTTCCTGAGGTTGAAACATTTGTGCGTTTGTATAATGCCGGGAATTCGCTTATTCGTTACCAGGAGAAGGAATCATATGAAGATGAATTTTATTTTGCCGACTCAACTATATTCGATGTATTTACACATAAGTTTATTCTTGGCTCAGCTAAAAATGCACTTACTGAGCCGTTTACAATTGTTATTACTGAAAGGATTGCTAAAAAATATTTTGGTGACAGCAATCCCATGGGTGAAATGATTAAAACAGGCAGTGGCAACAGTTATAAAATCACCGCTGTTATTGACAATATGCCCCTTAATTCTCATTTATCGTACGATGCACTTATTTCTGCTGCTAGCACTGCTCATGAAGCAGGCGTTGAGGAATTTAACAGCATGGAACCAGTACGTTTCTGGAATATTGGCGTTTATACCTATATTTTGCTTCATGAGAATTCAAGTATGCAAAGTATTCATGACAAGTTTCCGGCCTTTTATGATAAGTACATGAAAGAGATAGGCGATACGTTTAATGCCTCTTTCGATTTGTTATCAACTCCACTTTGTGAAACGCATTTTTCGTCAGAGCTTGGAGCTGACAGGCCATCCGGTAATATGGCGTATGTTTATGTTTTCTCGGCAGTTGCTCTGTTTATTATTCTGATTGCGGCAATAAATTATATGAATATGGCTACTGCCAGGTCAGCCAGGCGATCCAGGGAAGTTGGAATGCGCAAAGTTGTTGGTGCCAATCGTTCGCAGCTAATCACTCAGTTTCTTAGTGAATCAATTCTTATGTCACTCCTTGCAATGGTCATTGCTATAGTTTTGGTCTATGTTTTATTGCCTGATTTTAATAGTCTTTCAGGGAAATCATTGAGTTTTGGCCTGTTATCTCAACCGGAAATACTCATTGTTTTATTAGGGATTGCAATTATTGTTGGTTTTGTTTCAGGAAGTTATCCTGCCTTTTATTTGTCTTCATTTCAACCGGTTTATGCTATTAAGGGATCAACTGCAAGAGGGAGTGGCAGGTCGAAGGGTTCGTTAAGAAGAACATTGGTTGTTATTCAGTTTTTTATTGCCATAGTTTTGATCATTGCTACCATCGTTGTAAAAAGTCAACTGGATTATTTGAAGAATAAAGACCTGGGATTCCGGAAAGAGAATGTTGTAGTTCTTGAATTGCAGGATAGTGCCTTCAGAAGTAAAGTAGAACCGTTTAAAGAAGAATTGCTGAAAAATCCAAATGTTATTGGAGTAACTAATTCAACCGGAGTGCCCGGAAGGATAAATTGGTTACAGATTATGTATGTAGAAGGAGAAGAAGGCATGAAAGAAAATGCGCTGATCCTTGCTCAAACAGATTATGATTTTATTGATGTGATGGGAATGGAAATTATGCAGGGGAGAAACTTTGATAAGAATATGGGTACTGATCAGGAAGAGGCTGTAATAATCAATGAAGCAGGTATTAAAGAGCTTGGGTGGATAGACAATCCGATCGGGAAGAAGATACATCACGGGTTCGATCTTGATGGTACAGGAGGAAGAATGTTGAAAGTAATTGGTATTGTAAAGGATTTTAATTTCATCTCACTCCATAACCGGATTGAACCAATCATACTTTTTATAAGTGAAGTTCCTCGATTTTTCTTGTCAATTCGCATTGAAGAAGGAAACAGGAGGGCTACATTGGATTTTATTGAAGAGAAATGGAATGATTTTGGAGCTAAACGTCCCTTTGACCATATATTCCTTGATCAAAGCCTGGATGAGATGTATCAAGCTGAAGAAAAATTGGGTGTTATCTTCAGGATAGCTACCATATTAACCATCTTTATTGCGTTACTTGGCTTGCTGGGCTTATCTTCTTTTATTGCAGAGCAACGAACAAAAGAAATAGGAGTTCGTAAAATACTTGGTGCTTCAACGGGTCATGTAGTTTGGTTATTATTCAAAGAATTCATTACCCTTATTATATTCGCATTTATTATTGCAGTCCCTTTTTCATGGTGGAGGTTAGACATATGGATCAATGATACGTTTATCTACCATGATACAATAAAATGGGTTTCGTTTGCTATAGCAGGGATATTGGCTCTTGCTATTGGAATTATTACAATCAGCTTTCATGTCCTTAGAGTTGCTTCAGCTAACCCGGTGGATTCAATTAAGTATGAATGATAATCTTTTATGGATCAAAATAAAACCCGATGGTTAACATATTTTTGAGCTGAACTGTTTTCATCATTTTTTCATCATATTTTATTCCGGTTTCAATACTGGTTTTAAAATGATTGTGGGTTTTGTAAGTCACGGTGTTATTAATATCTACATCGCAAGGCATGTTGTAATTTTTGAAGGCTTTAATGTCACATTTCAAAAAAATGTTGTCCGTTATTTTTTTATCAACCAAAACATGTGTACTTAACCCATATTCAAACAAGAATTTTTGTCCTCTCCTTACGCCATAGTATAATTCTGGTCTGGAATTCAGGTAGACCCTGTTATCAAATATATAATTCAGTCGTGCACTAACCAAACCAATATTGATTGAGATCAGTTTTTCTTTTTTGAGATTTAATCCGGTACTAACTAAACAAATCAACGGGGTCAGAAATCCTGTGATCATTTGTTTTGTTAGCTTGCTGGTATCTGCCCCGTAATTGAAAGCACTTAATAAGGCTGTCTTTGCAGAGGTTCTCAAACTAAAATCTATGAATTGGTTAAGAGGAAAAGAGGCATCACAGGTGTACTCATTGAGGTCATCCTGTTTTTGAAAAATGCTGTCTGCTATATACAGAAATCCTAGTTTGTGCTCAAACCCCTGCGTTAGTATCAGGGCATTGTTTCTGTTAATTATTATGCTATAATTGAAAAAATGAAGGATGAAAAATTGTGATAAATTGGTAGTACCATTGGTTGTTGATGCAAAGAAGTGACTTACTGAAAATGAATAATTAATCTTTTCTATGACAGTATAGTTGTATATATTTTTTGATACGCCCTCTAAAAGGCTGTATATATTCCCATGGTTCTCGGATATGGAAACCCGTTGTCCATTGGCCAGATGAATAATGATAAAAAATAATACGGTTCCAAGGAATAAATTAACTTTTCTTTTTCTCCTTTTTCTCATTCAACCCCCACATCTCCTGCACGTCACAATTTACTTTCAACACTTCAATCTTCAGGTTTTTTTTCGCCTGTAGGGCGAGTTCCCATTGTTTAACCTTTGTTCTATTTAATTTTCCAATGAATTTTGCCCAAAATATTACTACAAAATAGTCTGCTTCCTTTATGGTACTTTTGTTAATCACTTCACCTTCCAATGTTCGCAAATGATACAATAAACTATCAATCTGATGAAACGGCGAATAAATAGATGTATCTGGTACCGTATAATCCTGGATTGAATCAATTAGCACACCCACGCCTGCAGTACATGTACCCTGTTTCCTGATTTCCATTTTTTCTCCCAGGTCGTTAAAAAACATAATTTCCGGTAACGATGTGATCTCTTTCAGGATTTTAAAATAGGACGAACTGTCGCATATGATATAATTATTGCTATCAGAAAGATTGTATTTTTCAAGGGTACTTTCAATGGTTTCTGCATTTTCAATTCTTGGTAAGTGCCCGCCTTGCATCTTCAATATAATTTGGGTACATGATGATAAAACGACCAGCAATGTCGTTAAGAATATGTATGTCAAATATTTTCTCATAGTATTGTCAGGTAAAAGGAAGAGGTGTGTAATACACCCCCTCCCATAATCAGCATCAGAAACGAACCGTAATGATATCTCCATTATCTTCAACAATATACCGGCCTGCTTCGATGGTATACCGCCCACCACGTTCTAAAGCATCCATCACATCCTGAGGAATATCAATTTGCTCCTCAACAACGAATACATTGTTAAAATATGAATCAAGCGTTTCATCACGTAAAAGATCCTTTTTGAATTCAGCAACAAAATGATCGCTCTCATCAAAGTAGACATCTGCCACGGCTTCGTTTACAGCCAAGCCACTTTTCATGCCATTGTCGAGCGAAATATGAAACTTACAGATTCCCAATCCAAATTCGCAGTTCTTTTTAGGCCGGCCTATTTCGAAAGTGATGCAGATCCTAATCGGAATTCCTTCCGAAAAGTTGAGTTTGTCTATGTTATTTGGCGAGGCCTTTGTATTTCCTGCCATAAACCCCAATAAGATTAGTGCAATTAGAACAACATTCTTTTTCATTTCTCCTCCTCATTTAAAATCACCTACTCTTTTAAGGCTTTTCAGTTTCCGCCTTTTCCCTTGGATCTCGAGCTCCCGGGTTCCTTCTTCTGCTGTTAATCCAAAAAAAGCAAAATCGTTCCCCTGATAATTGAAAAAAAAAATTCTTTTTTTGATGGCTGTATCGAAAAGGATTGATACATAGATAGTTGAAGGCTGTCAGGTGTTACACCTGACAGATAACATCACCTGACAGCCCATCAACCACAGTGAAAAAACTGATTAACCAGCTTAGGAAGCTCTTCCTGGTTAAAACTTAGAAGTTCTCTAATGCCTTGGTCATTATATTTTTTCATGTTGTTAATAAAATAATCAATGACTTCTTTTGAGAAAACATTATGTTTCAGGTAGATCTCTTTTTGTTTTTGGAGCACGGCAGCCGACTCCCAGCAGGAGGATGGTAATATTGCCAATGTACTTGCTATATCTGAGTTTTTTTTCTGAAAAATATCACCATCTACGTATGTTTTTTTTGCCAGATCCAGTGCGTTTTCCATTTCAAACCCATGACGGGCAGCGACAGCCAATCCGGCAAGTAAAAGATAAACATCTGCTGAGCCATCAGGGCTACGAAATTCAATGGTTTGTTTATCAGAAAAATTAACCGGGGCATCTTTTTCCAGCGGATTGGCTTTTTTACTCATATTTATATTATTTCTCCAACCCAGCGGTACCCTGACAAGAACAGACCGGTTGCTGTCGCCCCATGAAATGTTTGTGGGAGCTTCCTGGTGAGGGACGAGACGGAAATAGGATGTTGGGTTTGTATTGCCAAATGCTGTTAGAGAAGGGGCAAGGTCAATCCAGCCGGCAATCATTTTTAAAGCAACATCGCTCAGATTACCATCTTTGATAATCATATTTTTACTATCTTTCATAAGGCGTGCATGGATATGTAACCCACTACCGGCTTTACCAACAGTAATTTTAGGAGCGAATGTCACTGTAAACCCATACCTGGAGGCCAGGGTACGTAATATCCATTTGGCGATTACCAACTGATCAGCTGCATTTTCAAGGTTGACAGGGTTTAATTCAATCTCATTTTGTTCATAAATGTATCCGTCGAGGTTAAAGTTACCCACTTCAGAGTGTCCATACTTAACATTACCTCCGGCTTGGGCAATAGCCAGCATTGCTTCTTTTCTAAACTCTCCAAATTTAGAAAAAGGTTCTGCCTCATGATATCCACACTGGTCGCTGGCACCATACAGATCATCGTGTTTACTAAGAACATAATATTCAAGCTCCCCCATAGCTTCCATAGTATATCCTGTCTGTTTTGTTAATGCGGTGTGTGCCTGATGGAGGATGTTTTCAGGTGCATTCTGCCAAGGATCACCATATTTATTATAAAAAGAACATAAAATATCGAGCGTTGGTATTTCACTAAAAGGATTCAGGAAAGCCGTTCGAAACCGCGGAATAACATATCTGTCGCTCGACCCTGTCTCAATAACCGCGAAAAGACTGGAGCCATCCACGCGCTCACCACCTGATAGAATATTGTCAAGCTGTTGAATGCTGTTAACCACAAAATTTAGTTCTTTTAACCTGCCATCACCTCCAACATATCTAAAATTAACCATCTCAATGCCGTTATCTTCTATATACCGGATGATATCAGCTTTGGTGAAATCAACAGCGGGTTTATCCAGGTATTGGATAAGGGGGTTGGGGCTTAATTCTATATTGTGGTCCATTGTTGTAATTTTTAACAGTTTTTTTGTTTTGGAAGGCAAATGTAAGAAATTTTCACCTCATCAACTTTAATCTTTTTATTTTTGCCTTTTATCTTAATTTCACAGGTATTTTAATTTAGATTCATTGTTTTAACATTTTCATGTATGAAAGATTCTTTAATGAGTGAGCCAACCACTAATTTGCTCAAATCTGTCGATATTTTCAAGACCTTATCCAATGAAGAGCTACAGGAAATCGTAAAAATCATGTGTCGCCAAAAGTTTGATAAAGGGACATTTGTTTTTTCGGAGAATGACCCTGGCCAGAAGTTGTTTATCGTAGAGGATGGAGAATTATCACTTTTTTTGTCAGGCCGGCCAGTAGTAAGTTATGAAGTTGGCGATCTGTTTGGAGAAATCGCTTTGATTAACGGAAGTATACGCACCGGAAGTGTTAAAGCAACGAAAGAATCTGTTTTATTGTGTATTGAGGAGAGTGACCTCGTGAACAGGGCCAAAATATCTCCTGAAACGGCATTCAAGATATTCAGGCAGCTGGCTATTAAAGTTACAAGCTATCTACGGCCTAAAGAGCTCACAACAACAAGCGAATTGATAAGGGAAGGAGAGAGTGATACGGTTGAATTCAAATCAACATTGAGGTATAATCTTTATACAAAGAAGAAGGGTAAAGAAATTGAGCATGCTGCGCTTAAAACTGTCGCAGCTTTTTTAAATACTGATGGTGGCACACTGCTTATTGGTGTGAATGATCAAGGTGAGATTTTAGGGCTTGAGCATGATAAATTCCCCAATGACGACAAAATCCTGTTACATTTTACTAAGATGGTCAACGATCGAATCAGTATGCAACATATGAGTTTTGTCGATTGTTATGTTGATGTGATTGATAATATGAAAGTACTTCGAATTGATGTAAAGCCGGCAAATACCCCCGCTTATCTTGAAGATAATAATGAAGAAAAGTTTTACATCCGTACAGGCCCTTCTACTTCGAGTTTACGCGTTAGCGAGCATTATGATTACGTTAGAACCCGGTTTAGCCATCCTGTCCTTTAAGTTTTTTGATGTAAATGTCGATAAGTTTTCTGGCTCCGGCAAAAGAGGTGATTTGTGATTGAAATAACTGTTTTTCTATCTGGGGTAATGTAGCCTGGATAACAGGAGTATTATAAAAATCTTCGTTTAGCTGCCGGTTAATAGTTTCCAACATAGATTGTTTCAATTGCAGCATTCTTTTTTTATCAAAGTACCCGTTTTTCTTTGTAAGATCCCTGTAGTTAAGAATAATATTCCATGCATTGGAAATTCCGGTTCCAGCAACTGCCGAACAAACATCTACCATTGGTGTCCACCCTGATTCAGCAGGAGGTAACAGGTGAAGTGCGTTTTTGTATACCTGGCTGGCTATGTTAGCCTTTTCAAGGTTATCGCCGTCAGCTTTATTAATGAATATGGCGTCTGCCATTTCCATAATACCTCTTTTGATGCCTTGAAGCTCGTCTCCAGCTCCGGCCAGCATGAGGAGCAGAAAAAAATCGACCATTGAATGCACGGCTGTTTCAGACTGCCCCACCCCAATGGTTTCAATGATAATAACATTATAACCGGCAGCCTCACAGAGTATGATCGACTCACGGGTTTTTCGGGCTACTCCACCCAAAGTCCCTGATGAAGGTGATGGCCTGATAAAAGCGTTAGGATCAGCTGATAAAAGTTCCATGCGCGTTTTATCACCCAGGATACTTCCTTTTGATCGTTGGCTGCTGGGGTCGATCGTAAGAACAGCCAGTTTATCTCCTTTTTGGGTTATGTGTTTGCCAAATTCCTCAATAAATGTACTTTTTCCAACACCAGGGACACCTGTGATCCCTACCCGGATTGAATTGCCTGAGAAAGGCACACATCGTTCAATGATTTCCTGTGCTGTTTCCTGATGATCGGGGAGTGAGCTTTCAATCAGGGTAATGGCTTTACTGAGGATGGTACGATGACCCGACCTGATCCCTTCGATATAGTCATCAATGATAAGCGGTTTTTGTTTGATGTTTTTATAGCGTTGCAATGCTTCTTCGCTCACAGAAGAAGGTTGTTCCACACCTTTGTTAACTTTAAGTGAATATCCTTTATGGTTTTTATCTCCTGTCATAAATAAATTATCAGGTAATCTTAAACAAAAGTAGTGATTATTTTTGTATCTTTCACCACGGATTTTGGCACTTGGCGGGCAATTGGGCTTTGGCTATTAGCTATTTGTAATGTTGATCCGGCAGGCAACGACAAAAATTAACAACATGAAAAACCAATTATACATTCCTTTGAAGCAAGTATTATTAGTCATCATCATTGCTATCAGCCATCATCTCTTTGCCGGTGAAGAGTATAGACTATCCTCGCCGGATGGCAGAACGGTTATTAAAATATCCATAAAAGAAGATATTCAATTCTCAGTTATCAGAAACGATGTTGAAATTATTTCTCCTTCAATCATTTCCATGACGCTTAATGATATCGGTGTACTTGGAGATTACGCTGAAGTTGAAAAAGCCATTCGTAAAACCATTCAACAGGAACATTTTCCGGTGGTCAGGCAAAAGAGCAACCTGATTTTTGAACATTGTAACGAACTTTTGATTCATTTTTTAGGTAACTTTTCTCTTACTTTCAGAGCATACAATGAAGGGGTTACTTATCGGTTCACTACAAAATTTAATGAGAACATAAAAGTTGGGTCAGAAACATTTACAATTAACCTTCCCCGTAATAATTTCATTTATTTTCCCGAAGAGGAAAGTTTTTTTTCTCATAATGAAAGAGAATACAAGTACCTGCTCGTTGGTGACATTCCCGCCGGAAATTTTTGCAGCCTGCCTGCCCTGATTGAAGCTTCTAATAGAACAAAAATCCTTATCACTGAATCTGATTTAAAGGATTATCCCGGAATGTGGTTGATGGCTAATGGCAACAATTCACTTTCAGCAATTTTCCCGGGTTACCCTCTAAAGACAAAACAAACCGGCGACAGGGATGTAGAAGTCACTGAATATGCTGATTATCTTACCAAAACAGGTGGAAGCAGATCCTTTCCCTGGCGAATCATGGCCATAGCCGATCATGATGGAGACCTGATTACCAACCAGTTAACATGGATGCTGGCGAGCCCTTTGCAAATAAACGACCCATCATGGATTAAGCCGGGAAAGGTTGCATGGGACTGGTGGAATAACAATAATATTTATGACGTGGATTTCCGGGCCGGGGTTAATACAGAAACGTATAAGTATTATATTGATTTCGCTTCGAAATATGGTATTGAGTATATTATTCTTGATGAAGGGTGGTATGAGCTGGGTGATCTGTTTGATGTCAATCCGGATATCGATATTGAGGGGTTAATTTCTTATGGAAAGGAGAAAAATGTTGAAATCATCCTTTGGGTTATTTGGAAAACCCTGGATGATCAGCTTGTGGAGGCCATGGACCAGTTTAAAAAATGGGGTGTCAGTGGGCTGAAGGTAGACTTTATGCAGCGCGATGATCAGGAGATGGTCGAATATTATTATAAAATAGCGCATGAAGCAGCGAAGCGTAAAATGACAGTCGATTTTCATGGCGCCTATAAACCATCAGGCCTAAGAAGAGCATATCCCAACGTGCTTACCAGGGAAGGGCTGAGGGGGCTTGAATGGAACAAATGGAGCAATGTTATCACACCTGAGCATGATGTCACCCTCCCTTTTATTCGGATGGTGGCTGGCCCAATGGATTACACACCGGGGGCAATGGTAAATGCGCAAAAAGATAATTTCCACGCAATTTATTCCCGCCCGATGAGCCAGGGAACACGCTGTCACCAACTCGCCATGTATGTCGTTTATGAAAGCCCTTTGCAAATGCTTGCCGACAATCCTTCTAATTATCTGAACGAACCCGGGTGTATGGAATTTCTTTCAGCTGTTCCGGTTGAGTGGGATGATACCCGGGTTCTCAAAGCCAAAGTGGCCGATTATATCATTGTGGCACGAAGAGATGGAAAAGAGTGGTATATCGGAGGCATGACCGATTGGTCTCCTCGTGATTTTAAAATTGATTTATCTTTCCTTCCTGATGGAGATTATACGATAGAGGTTTGGCAGGACGGTGTTAATGCAGACCGGTTTGCTGAAGATTTCAAAAAAACAGTAAAGAAAGTAACCAATACCGATCGTCTCAAAATTAAGATGGTACCGGGCGGTGGTTATGCCGCCAGGATCTACCCTGCCGAGTAACATCAAATAATATTTTTACTTTCCACCCGGCTCGGTATTGTCCATAAGGAAATTTAACAGCAAGGTGAATAGGTGCCTGGTGGTGTTTCGGCCTTCATAAATCCCATGGGACCTGTTTGGGTAAGGCATTATCTGAAACTGTTTGTTGTGTTTGATCAACTCATTGATAAGCGCTTCAGCATTTTGATAATGCACATTATCATCAGCGGTGCCATGAACGATCAATAAATTCCCTTCCAGGTTTTTTGCATAGGTAATGGGGGAACCTTCTTTGTACTCTTCTTCATTTTCAGAAGGTAGTCCCATATACCTTTCCTGATAAATATTGTCGTAATACAAATGATTGGAAACAGCTGCTACTGCCAGGCCCGTACTGTATATTTCCGGGTACCTGAAAAGGAGGTTTAAGGTCATAGTGCCACCACCACTCCATCCCCAAACAGCCAGGCGGTTCGCATCAATAAAATCCCATTTGATGATCTCTTTTGTGGCCATAGCCTGGTCGTGGGAGTTTATCACACCTACTTTTTTGTAAATACTTTTTCGCCACTCTCTTCCTTTTGGGCATAGTGTTCCCCGATTATCCATGGTGATAACAACATAGCCTTTTTGAGCAATTAGTACATGCCAGAGACCCATCCAGTCAAATGCGTCCCTTGCTGTTTGTCCCCAGGGCTCACCATAAACATAAAACAATACAGGGTATTTTTTTGTGGGATCAAAATCAGGTGGCTTGAGCATCCAGCCCTGCATCTCGATGCCATCTTCTGTGGTTACATCGAAAAATTCAATAGGTTTTTTTGAAAGCAGGGAAAGAGCTTCCTTGAAAGAGCTGTTCTCAGCTAAAGTCCTGATGGATTTATGTTTTGGCAGAGATACAAGATCTGTTGTAGGCGCTTTATTGGCACTCGACCAGTTATGAAAAGCATAGGCAGCATCCGGAGAGATATTGTAGGTGTGGGTACCTCGCAAATCAGTTGGTGTTATTTTTTCCAGTTTGCCCTTCCCATCCAGTGACGTTTTGTATAAATAACGCTGGGTAGGGTTATCGGGAGAGGCGATGAAATAAACATATTTTTCGTTTTTATCAAAGCCGGCAATACTTACCACATCGTAATCACCCGGAGTGATTAGCTTTTGTGACCCATCTCCAACAGCGATCCGGTATAGGTGACGCCAGCCATCCTTTTGACTGACCCATAAAAATTCGACGCCCTCATTAAGCCATCTCCAGTCATCAACCACATCAACCCAGGCTTCATCACTGTCGGTAAAGATATTTTTTGATGTGCCATCTTTTTTGTCACATATCCACAATTTATTGGTGTTTTGCAGGCGGTTTAGTTGTTGGACAATAATTCCGGTAGAATTATCAAGCCACATCATTCGTGGCAGGTAATGCTGGAATGGATCGCCAGGTATTTCCAACAAAGTTGTGCTACCACCTTCTGCAGAAATAATACCAATGCGGGCGCCGGAAGGTGTTTTCCCGGCTTTTGGGTATTGAACAGGAATTGTATATGAGTAAATAGAATCGGTGTTGTTTATCATCAGGAAATTATCGATACCGGAGGCATCTAATTGCCAGTAGGCTATACTTTTACTGTCGGGGCTCCACAAGAAACCATCCTGGCATGATAGTTCTTCCTCATAAGCCCAATCGAAGGTACCATTGATTAGGGTTTCTGTTCCATCGAAGGTAAGCTGAATGATTTCGTGGGTGTTCACATCTTCTACATAAATATTATGTTTACAAACATATCCCACTTTTGAGTCATCAGGTGAGAATTTGGCAAACATCAGGCATGATTCAGGAAGATCGCCACCGAGTTTATCAAGTTTCCATGTGTTAAGGTCAAGAACCCAATAGTCGCCTCGTGTATTTTGACGCCATACCCGTTTGGTATTGGTGAAAATAAGAAGCTTTTGTTTGTCGTTTGACCATTGAAAACCGGCGATACGTAAGGGGGCTTCCAATCCTTCGGGGATGAGTTTATCAGCAGGAACTAAGATATCCCGCTTCCCGGAGGATGTTTCATATCTGACAATTTCCCGCCTTCTTAAACTGTCATCAGAGCGTTCTATTATGGTGTAGGCATTGCCATCATCAATCCAGTGTGCAGGCCCAAAACGTTCAGGCATAAAATCCGTAGAATGAAAAATACGATCCACTGACAACAATGAAGAATCTTTTTCCTGGGAAATGGCATTTATTTGAATAAATATGAGGAATAGAAAGAAAAGAGCGACAAAGAGTGTAAATTTTTTCATAACATGAGTTTTTGATTTTTAATCGGTTTACGAATGGCGGGAATTGATCATATTAACCAGCTCCACCCTGTTTCTTACCCCTGTTTTCAGGTATATGTTATAGTTATGATCTTTTACGGTTTGCAAGGAGATAAACAAAGCATCGGCAATCTCTT
>JAGLWB010000365.1 GCA_023133655.1 Bacteroidales bacterium | reverse complement strand
TTTTTCAGGTAAAGAAATTTTAACTTATTCCAGAGATTTAGTTTGCCGTTCATGTGTTTTAATATCTCATTCAGGTCCGGATACATAAGATAAATAGAGATAGGCCTGCCATCTTTATAAGCTAACCATATAAACTCTTCTTCAAGAATAACTTTAGCCTTTCTGAGTGTTTTTCGGATATACTCAACTTTTAAAGGCTCAAAATTTTCTTTAAATGAATCCCATGCAATATTAAATACTTCTGCAAAATCTTTTGCAAACTTTTCCTCCTCTTTCCATCTGAAATGTTTGAATTCGTATCCCGGCTTTTTTGTTACCCATTCGGCAATACGTAAAAAACGATCAGACATTTTTTTTGTTACATCAAGATGAAACCCTTCTTGTTTAAAATATGTTTTAAATCCATATGATTCGAACAATTGCTGATAATATTTATGGTTATAGGCTAATTCATATGAAGGGTGTGTAAACCCATCAACGAGCAAACCCCAATAGCTGTCTCTTTCCCCAAAGTTTATTGGTCCATCCATTGCCTCCATGTTTTGGCTGATTAACCATGCTTTAGCAGTATCGAAAAGAAGAAATGCCGCTTCCTGATCATTTATGCATTCAAAAAAACCTATTCCTCCGGTAGGTTGGGTTTCCACTTTTGATGTTTTATAATCTATAAATGCCGCAATACGACCAATTAATTTACCGGAGTTATCTTTTAACACCCAACGCCCGGCAATTCCATGCGTGTAGTAAACATTTTGTTTCGGGTCGAAAATAGCATCTATTTCATTATCGATAGGGCAAACCCATGTAGGTTCATTTTTATAGATAATTTTAGCTGCTTTAAGAAATTCTTTTCTTCCTTTTTTATCAATTACTTTAGCAATATTCATATTTTCAGGCATGTTATGGTGATAACCAAAAATATCAGACAGTTTGTTTGAAATATATCTGATCAATAAGATCCTGATATTTTTCAGCGATAAATTTTCGTTTCAACTTTAATGTTGGAGAAAGCTCGCTTGTTGCCGGTGACCATACATCTGGAATTAATCTGAACCTGTTGATCCTTTCAAAATTGGACACTGTTTTGTTATACTTTTCTACCTCTTTATTGAAAACATCTATTAATTGATTGTTTTTTAAAAGTTCACTGTTGTTGTTGCCGGTAATGTTATTTTCATTACACCACTCTTTGATATATAAATAATCAGGAGCTATTATTGCGCTTGCAAATTTCTCATGAGCACCAATAACCATCATGTGTTCAATAAATAATGATTCCTTGAATTTGTTTTCAATTATTTGGGGAACAATAAATTTACCACTCGAGAGCTTGAATATTTCCTTTTTACGGTCGGTTACTTTTAAAAATTTATTATTCTCTATTGTGCCTATATCACCAGTACAAAACCATCCATCATCAGTGAAGGCCATCTTTGTAAGCTCAGGGTTTTTATAGTAACCCATCATAATATTATGGCCTTTGCACAGAATTTCTCCATCATTGGCTATTTTCACTTCAACTCCTGTTATTGTTGAACCCACAGACCCGAGTTGCAAATCAGGTTTCTTTTTTCTATTAATTGTTATAATGGGCGATGTTTCAGTTAGTCCATACATGTTAAGTACTTTTATCCCGGCTGCCCAAAACAGGCGTTCAATTCTTGGTTGTAATGCTGCCCCTCCACAGCCTACCGACTCAATATTTCCACCAATAGCATCCCTCCATTTTGAAAAAATGAGCTTGTCGGCAATTTTCAATTTTAACCTGTAAAACCAACTACTTTCTCCAACAGGCTTATACTTCAACCCGATTTTTACAGCCCAAAAGAATATAGCCTTTTTTGCTCCTTTAAGCTTTTTACCTTTTGAAATTATTGTATCAAATATTTTTTCGAGAATACGCGGAACAGCATCAAAACCATGCGGTTTTATTTCTCTCATATCTTTAGCTATAGTTCCCATATTTTCAGCATAATAAATGGTACAACCGCTATATTGGGTTTGGTAATTTCCCATCCGGCCACCAACATGGCATAAGGGCAGAATGCACAGATATTTATGTTCCGGTTTCATGGCAAAAACTTCTGCGGCAGCTAAAAAATTTCTAACCAGGTTGGTATGTGAAAGCATTACACCCTTTGAAGTCCCCGTTGTTCCTGAAGTATAAATCAGGGATGCAAAATCATTTGGTTGAATGTTTGATTTTATCTCCTCAACCTCTTTTTTGTAATAGACTTCACTTTTTTTGCCGAGTGAAATTATTTC
>JAGLWB010000364.1 GCA_023133655.1 Bacteroidales bacterium | reverse complement strand
CAGTCGGCAGTTGACAATGGACAGTAGCAAATTATAAAAAAAATCAGACCAATGAAAAAAACACTATCTATTCTAATTATTGCAACCATCGGGCTACTCAGTGTTAATGTTTCAAACGCACAGTGTATACCAGGGGATTCGATCTCCTGCCCTGATATCGAAAACAATGGGGAGCTCTGCCCTGACACCCTGCCGGGGGCTATTGCCGGGCAGCTTTACCATCAGGATTTTACAATTCTGGCGCCACCGGAATATACGGCAGATTCCATTATTTTTATACCCTTGCATCATATCAAACTCATGGATATCGAAAATCTTCCCGCCGGCATTTCGTGGGTTTCAAATGCAGAAGACAGTATTTTCATGGTTGGTACTTATTATTGTGTTTTGATGGAAGGAACACCAACACTGGCTGGTCACTATCCATTGAAAATCAAAGTAGGCGTATATATTAATGTGGGCGAAATTCCAGTTTATGCAGGTGAGGTAACAGATTCAACTTCCCTTTTCATTGATGTTATCTGGGATCCGGATGGCATAAGCAATCCGGAAACCGGGAACTTCAGATTGATAAATTCCGGCCCAAATCCATTTTACGCTACAACACAGATCGGATTATATGTTATCCACCCTGAAAAAATTTATTTAGATATTTATAATCTGCTGGGTATCAGGCTGTATCATGAAGAGGCTTTTTTAGACAGCGGTGAAAACTTTTTCCGGTTTAACGGGGCTTCTTTATCGGAAGGAATGTATTTCTATACTGTTTATAATACCAGAAAAAAAATCACCCAAACATTGATCAAGACTCGCTAAATGGTGAGAATTGTTATCACTTTCATTTTAATTTCTTTAACCCTTCACTTTGTTTACGCTCAGAAAAGTGGTTTAAAGGGAACTATTATCGATGCTAACACAAGGGAAACCCTGGTAGGAGTTAATGTGATCATAGATAGCATCTCAGGAGTATCGTCGGATATTAGAGGCAATTATTCGCTTGACCTTGATCCCGGCCGGTATGAGGTTATTTTTAAATATGTTGGCTATCACACCGAACAAAGAACCATCACCATTAACTTCGGGGATGTAAGAACCCTAAACATTGAGCTAAGTCAGATGCCTATTGAGTTAGACATGGCAGTTGTTACAGCTGGTAAGTTTGAGCAGAGGCTTTCGGATGTAACAGTATCAATGGAGATAATCAAACCTGCATTTATCGAAAATACCAATACTACCAATATAGAGAGCGCAGTAAAACAAATGCCCGGTTGTGATGTACTTGATGGCCAGGCGAGCATAAGAGGGGGTAGTGGATACAACTATGGCGCAGGTAGCCGGGTGCTTGTGTTGGTTGATGACTTACCAATCTTAACAGCAGATGTTGGTGAGGTTAAATGGAATTTCCTTCCTGTTGAAAACATCGAACAAGTCGAAATCCTTAAAGGAGCTTCTTCAGCCTTGTATGGTTCATCTGCCCTGAACGGTATTATTAATGTCCGGACTTCCTACCCTGACAATGAACCTCAAACAAAATTTACACTATTTAGTGGAATTTATTTGAAGCCATCAAGAAAGGAGCTGGCGTGGTGGTGGGATACAAATCCTTTATTCTCTGGTTTTAGTTTCTCAGATTCCCGAAAGCTTAATAACATTGATATTGTTTCCGGAGCAAATGTATTCAGCAATGCCGGATATAGAGAAGATAACTTTGAAGAGCGGGCAAGGTTAAATTTCGCCTTTCGACACAGGCCCGAAAAAACAGAAGGCTTCTCTTACGGATTTAATACCAACATTCAATGGCAATATACTTCCGATTTTTTCATCTGGCAGGATGCTGATTCCGGCGCATTCCTTCAAAAGCCTGAAGTGATCACTCCAACAAAAGGGTTCAGGTTCAATATTGACCCCTGGGCATCATTTTACGATAATCGTCAAAACAGACATAGTCTCAGGACCCGGTTTTATAAAGTCCAAAATCGTTTCGAGGAAAACCCGGATAAAAACAATGGCTCGGATCTCTATTATGGTGAATACCGGTTCCATAAAGTTTTTAAAAATAATCTAAACTGGACCCTGGGTATGATGGGATTATATGGGGTTACTAACGCCGAGTTATACGGAGATCATTATAATTCAAATATTGCCATTTTTACACAATTTGATTACAAATTCTTTTCCCGGCTTTCAGCATCGGTAGGACTTCGATGGGAAAGATATACCCTCGACAATACTGATGAAGAATCCAGCCCTGTTGTCAGGGCAGGTTTGAATTATCAGGTTGCAGGTTATACCTTTATCCGGGCATCCTATGGCCAGGGGTATCGCTTCCCGTCGATTGCTGAGAAATATACCGCCACCAGTCTCGGTAGCGTAAATATATTTCCCAATCCGGATTTAAAACCCGAAACAGGATGGACATCTGAGCTTGGCATAAAGCAAGGAATTAAAATTAGTGAATGGAATGGTTATGTCGACATAGCAGCTTACTGGACAGAATACACGGATATGATGGAATTTACATTCGGGGTGTGGCCAGCCGATCCCTCACAAGAACCCACCCTGGATGATATTGGTTTTAAATCGCTCAATGTTGGTAACTCCAGGATTACCGGCATTGACCTGAACCTGACCGGAACAGGTACTTTAGCAGGGATACCACTGACTTTATTTGCCGGTTATACGTACATGAATCCCGTTGACCTGAGCAATGATATACTTGAAAACAATATATTAAAATACAGATACAAGCATTCGGTGAAAGGCGATGCAGCATTTGATTTCAATAAAATCTCAACCGGGATCAGTTTTATTTATAACAGTTTCATGGAACGGATTGATGAAGCATTTGAGGAACCCATACTGGGTCAGGAGATTTTTCCGGGATTAAAAGATTACAGAATAGAAAACAACAAGGGTTTTGTGGCTGTCGACTTCAGGGTATCTTATCAGTTTACGGCTTCCGCTAAACTGGCGTTGATCGTTAAGAATATTTTTAATAAAGAATATATGGGGCGGCCCGGCGACATTCAGCCACCGAGGAATGTTACGTTACAGTTTGTTGTTAAGTTTTAACTTTGCTGTTTGCGGGAGACGGGAATCAGGAATCAGGAGACGGGAATCGGGAATCGAGAAACGGGAAACAGGAGACAGGAGGTGGTAGCCGGTAGGCAGTCGCCAGTAAACTTTGAACTTTGAACTTTGAATCCGCGGATATAACATGAATAACTACGGGTGTAACCCGTGGATAATCAAGTAATAACAACAAGAACCCTGATAGGGGTTCAACTCTTGATTCGCATTATTTGTTAATAATAATCTTCCCTGATTTACTTAAACCCGCTGCTTTTAGTGTATAAATGTAAACACCCTGTACAATATGGCGGGTATCCCAGATCTTTTGTCCCTGTTTTCCATTTACTGAAAGGGTGGCAACTGTTTTGCCGGAAATGTCCGTAATAATTATTATAGCCGATGTTACTCCGGTTGGAAGGGTGTAATTAAAGGCAGCCCATTGTTTGGCAGGGTTGGGTTTAACCGATATATCTAACCCGTAAACCTTACTAAGTGCATCCATGCTTATAGTAACACTTTTATAAGCTGCTGTTCCTTCTAACTCAGGACAATTCATAAAATGGTAACCATAGGCAGATTCGAGTATGCTTTTTGCCTGTGCCCCGGCAATGCCCTTGCTGCTGTCTGCTATTAATACCAGGCCGACTATTTCGGTACTGTCTAACTGATGGGTGTATCTGCCCTGTTGATATAAGGTGTCGTGCAGGCTCAGCATG
>JAGLWB010000363.1 GCA_023133655.1 Bacteroidales bacterium | reverse complement strand
ATACAGCATCGGTCACCATCCCGACATTTTTTAATGCGGGCTGTACGCTTAATGAGAAAAACCCCTGCCCGTCATTCTCTAAAAGATAGGAATTTGGAATTTCTCCAAAACGGTAAGAGACAGCGCGTCCGGCAACAAAAATATCGATATCACCATCATTGTCATAGTCAGCCATTCGTGCAACAGAACCGTTTTCAAAATAATCCGGGACAGCCTGTTCGTTTTTGGTGAAATTGCCATTTCCATCGTTTACATAAATACGGTCTTTTAATTCCGGCATTTTATCAAAGAATTCACCACCGGCCGATACTACAAACAGGTCAATGTCGCCATCCCCGTCGAGGTCATTAAAATGTGCATCCACATCTTCCATAATCCTGTCGGCAATAAAATCAGGTGTTTCCATTAAAGAGAATCCCTCTTTGGTCTGGATGAAAAGTCTGGCTGCGTAGTACTTTGACCCGCCCAGATATACATCCTGCAATCCATCGCCGTTTACATCGCCAACCGCCAATGCCGGACCTTCAGCTGAAATTTTATAAGGGATGAGTTTTTCCCTGTTAAAATCTTCGTATCTGTTTTCCTCATGAGCTACTACAATGATTTTTGAAGTATCAGGCAGATCAAACCATTTTTCCCGGACAGGGTTTAATCGTGCCCAGTTAAATTGCTGCAAGTTCTCTGAAGGGCTTATATTCAATGTTTGGTTGGCACCTGCCTGTTCAAGTTTTTGGTAACTGTTGTCGGGCCAGATGATAATCAGCGAATCAACAATTTTTGAAGTGCCTAATCCAAAATGAAGAACTGGTTCAACCGAAGATTGGAAACCACGGGTGCAGTTTAACTGGCGTGTTTGTAATTTATTCTGGTTATAAAGCAAAACTTTTGTTCCGATGCCAAACCTGTTTTCATTTCGGTAATTGAACCTTAGTTTCAGAAAATTGTAGGCTTTGCTGTTCTTGTTTTTGTAGATAACAGGAGAATTGCTGTAGTTATTTATTACTAAATCCAAATCACCATCGTTATCAAGGTCCGCATATACAGAGCCATTCGATTTAAATGTATCAATGGGCATCCATTCCCCTGACATATTTGTAAAACAATTCCCGTCACCCCGGAACACGTAATTGTGAACAATACCCGAAGGCATTGCATTTATTGCTTCATTGTCCACTAAATTAGTTTTGCTTAATTTATTGCGGATCTGTTTACTGGAAATGAATTTGATATAATCAAGATCATTAGGTCTGCGGTGAATACCTGTTGAAATGAACAGATCCAGAAACCCATCCTGATCCAGATCAGCAAACAGGGGAGACCAGCTCCAATCGGAAGCAGCGACCCCGCTGATGAAAGCTGTTTCTGAGAAAAAATCGCCACCATTGTTAATTTGAAGCATATTGCGCATATACTGAGGATGATAACCCAATTTAGCGCGTTTTTTCTGTAAATCAACAGGTTCATCACCCCTGGAAACTTTCAGTATTTTTTCTTCTTCGGGCAATATATCAAGTGTTATGATATCAACAAAACCATCTCCATTTATGTCTGCAATGTCGTTACCTATTGAGAAACGGCTGACCATGCCAAAATGCTCTTTAAGCTGTTCCGAGAAAGTACCGTCGCCATTGTTGATATAATAATAATCGTCTTCGTGAAAATCATTACCCACGTAAATATCATCCCATCCATCATTGTTAAAATCGGCAATCCCCAGTCCCAATCCATAACCAATAGGGCCACCGAATATACCTGCTTTCTCGCTGACGTCAACAAAGTAGCCTCCCTGGTTCTCCAATAACCTGTCACCTGATTCGTAGTTACGCTGGTAACGCAGAGTGGCAGGTCCGTAGGAGTTAATGGTGTGAACGGCCTGGTTTAAAAGATACATGTCAAGGTCGCCATCTTTATCGTAATCGAAAAAAGCTGCTGATCCTGAAAAACAATCAAAATCGAGCCCATACCTGCGTGCTTCTTCTTTAAAAGTTCCATCTCCCTGGTTAATGTAGAGTTCATTCCTTCCATCAAAACCGCATACACCAACAACTGCCATTACATAAATATCCAGAAGTCCATCGTTATTTACATCCGCCATTACCGAACCGGTATTCCAATCGGAATGACCGGCAACTCCTGCTTGTTCAGTAATATTTTTGAATTTTAAGTTACCCTGGTTTAGATACAGGGCATTGCTCTGTTGGTTAGCAATAAAAAAAAGATCCGGAAGTGAATCATTATTGATATCACCAACGGAAACACCACCACCATTGTAGAAATACAGATAATCCAAAATATTAGCATCATCGCCATCCACTACCTTATTGACGAAATCAATACCTGATTCAGAAGAAAGAATCATATCAAATTGCTTGTTGTCATTTCGGCTGCATGCAAAGACCGTAACAAATAACATCAAAAAGTAAAATATATTACTTGATGACTTTATATATTTTAGATTTTTCATCGTTGATTCCCAATATTATATATTGTTGATCCTTTATTGTTATCTCCTTGATGATTTTAACTACTCCCTGACCGGAAGTTCCTATTCGTTCAGGTTTCATAAATCCATTTTCACTTCCCGAAAGTAAATGTGCAAAGCCAGCATCAAGTCTTCCAAACTGTGGTTTATAACTATGATTATTTTCACCTAAAATAATATCAATATAATTATCGTCATTCAAGTCAGTTGCTATAATCACATTTACACATGTAAAC
>JAGLWB010000362.1 GCA_023133655.1 Bacteroidales bacterium | reverse complement strand
AATAATTTTCTCATTATTGCAGCTGTTGATTGCACCGGACATGGAGTTCCGGGTGCTTTCATGAGTATGCTTGGAACTTCTTTCCTGAATGAAACGGTAACTAAAACAAAGTTTGATAAGCCAAATGAGATCCTTGAACGCCTCAGGAAAAAGGTTAAGATATCTCTTAAACAAACAGGGAAGGATATTGAACAAAGAGATGGAATGGATATGGCTTTGTGTATTCTTGATCTTGATAATAAAGAGATGCAATATGCCGGTGCTTATAATCCCCTTTACCTGATCCGCAATGGGGAACTAATTGAATATAAAGCGGACAGACAACCCGTTGCTATCCATTATGTCGAAAAAGAATTCACCAATCATGTTATCAAACTTCAGGAGGGAGATGCATTATATATTTTTTCAGATGGTTTTTATGATCAGCTTGGAGGAACAAAATATAAAAAATTTCTGTCAAAGAACTTCAAATCATTGCTCCTTGAAATAAATAAAAAATCAATGGAGCAGCAGAAGGATTTACTTGATAAAACATTGAAGGAATGGATGAAAGATTATGAACAGATCGATGACATCCTGGTAATTGGAATTAGAGTATAAGGTTCAGATAACCCATCTGTCCATATTCAAAATGTCAAAAAACAATACTCCCTGAATAACAAATCTGACAATGCGTGCAAGGGCGAACAGGAGAAACTGTTTGAAGGGATATTTCAGCATGGTCACTGAAATCACGACAAGCGAGAACGGGGTGAATGGGAACAAGGCTGCAAAAATGATAAAGGCGCCACCCCATTTCCTGACAAAGTCAATGTAATTACTTAATTTTTTTTCCGTATAGGCTTTTATTTTTGGCCATCTCGATATCCACCTGCCAATCTGGTAGGAGATTACACCACCAACATAAGATAAAATACCTAAGAGAGCAAGGTAAGGGACTGGCTTTTCAAATTTCTGTGTCCAGATAACAAATAGATCCACAGGTACCAAACCCATGAAGGATTCAGAAGCGAAAAAGAGGATAATTACGAACCTGTCAGAAAGTGTGTTGAATAAACCATGAAACAGGCGATTGAAATCAATCAGGTATTTCCCGATCAGAAAAACCAGGAAAATAAAGATCACATATAAGACAATGATCATCAATACATTTCTGCCAACATATCTGAACAATCCTCTCTCTTTATAAAAAATAAACAATTTCTTCATCCTGGATCCGGATCGACTAACCTGGTCATCTGATCTGTTATTTGTCATTTGTGAACCCATTAAAATGCAATATGAATATATGAAAAAATCATTATTAATGACAAATACGCAACATATTTTTTATTCCACGATAAGGATACATATCATTTAATTTATGTCCGGAGTAAATAGTGTGTTATTAAAGAATTGAAGGTGTAGAAGGATAAACATCTTTCGGTGCAATGTCTATTGCCATATTAATTACATCAATTAACTTCTTTTTATCTTTTGATAAGATTCCTTTTAGTACAAGATTGTTAGATATATGATCGCTACGATAAATGACACTATTTAGCTCTGTGTGTGTGATAAATGTTTTTAATTCTTTAAAATGTTCAGTAATTGTAAGAGGAGAATATTTACCATTAAATCTTTTTTGAAAATGCTCCAAACCATATGGGAAACTTAAAGTGAGAGTTGAAAGGTATTTAGGATTTATACGATTTATAATTTTAGCTGAGTTAACGGCATGCTGTGTACTATACTTTTTGCCACCAAGCCCGTTGATAATCATAATAGACGTGTCTATGCCGGCTTCTTGTGCCTTGAGTATTCCATCGATAGTAGAATTATAAGTCTCTCCTTTATTAATCAATTTAAGTAATTCGTCATCACCTGTTTCTATTCCCAAGTATAGTAATTTTAAGCCCAGACTTCTTAGTTTTTGTAACTCACTATCTGACTTATTCAAAATATCTTTTGGCAAAGCATATGATGAGATACGTTGTATTTTACCAAACTGCCTGTTAATTTCGGTTAGAACAGGAATAAGATTTTTTGCAGATAAAACAAAAGCATTACCATCAGCAAGAAAAACTTTTCTAACACCTTTGTAGATCTTTGATAATAGTTCTATCTCGGGTTTTAAATCATCAATATTTCGGGCTTTGAACTTTTTGGATGTATACATTTCGCAAAATGTACATCTGTTCCAGGAACATCCTATTGTGGTCTGTAAAATAGCTGAACTTGCTTCGCCGGGAGGACGAAAAACCGGCTCAACATATGTGATTTGGGAAAAGGTCATAATTTTCTGTAATTCAAAACGGGGAGATTCATTTCACTTCTAAAAGTACCATTTTATAATAAAAAATAAAAATGAACAGGGTGAGAGAGAAGAGCGAAGGCTTTTCTCCGGTTCAAATTATGCCTGTTTTGTTACATTAACACATTATAGCAAATTAATTTTTGCTATAATATTTGGCAAATTAATTTTTGTTATGTATATTTGTCATAGCATAATAAAATATGTGTTATAATTAAATTTAGAGTATATCACATAAAATAGTAAGTGTTATGAGCTTTAAGCGAATGTCAGACCAGGCAATTGTTAATGAAATTGGTAGCAGGATCAGAAAGCAGAGATTGTTACAGAATTACTCTCAAAGTGAATTGGCAATCAGAGCCGGTATAAGTGTAAGTACCATACAGAAGTTAGAATATGGTACTGCCTCGACAATAAAAACAGTTATACAGGTACTAAGGGTTTTGGGAAAGCTGGAATCTTTAAATAACTTCATACCCAAACCAAAGCCAAGTCCTATAGAACTGGCAAAATTTGAAGGAAAACAAAGAGAAAGAGCTTCAAAAAGAAATAATTAGATAAAATGATATTTGTAAAGGTGAAAATATGGGGTCATGAGGTTGGAGTTGTTTCCTGGAATTCAACGGCAGGTTATTCTACTTTTGAAATCAGAGAAGATTTTATCAGGCACAATATTAATATTTCTCCAATTACAATGCCCTGGGACCGTATACTAAGAGGACAGAGAATATTTGAATTTCCTGAACTGAACTATAATACTTTTAATGGACTACCGGGATTATTATCAGATTCGTTACCGGATGCATATGGCACAAAATTAATTATTACATGGCTTGAAACTCAAGGCAGAAATCCGGATTCCTTTTCTCCAATTGAAAAGCTAAGTTATATTGGGAAACGGGGGATGGGTGCCCTGGAATTTGAGCCCTCAAATAATCCTTATGGAGATATTTCATCCCAAATTGAATTAAGTGAATTGATTGAATTAGCTAATAAAGTACTGGTTGACAGAGAAAAGCTAAATCTTAATTTAAATAAAGACGAAGAATTGGCATTGTCTGAGTTAATAAAAATTGGTACTTCAGCAGGCGGACAAAGACCAAAAGCCATAATTGCTTACAATCCCGAATCCGGAGAGATCAGATCAGGACAAGTTAATACTCCCAAAGGCTTTGGACATTATATTTTGAAGTTCGATGGTATAAAAAGTGGAACATTGGGTGATCCGGAAGGATTCGGTAAAATTGAAATGGCCTATCATAAAATGGCAATATCCTGTGGAATTGATATGATGCCATGTAATTTAATACATGAAAATAATCGATCTCACTTTATTACTAAAAGATTTGACAGATCAGACGATAATAAAAAGATCCATTTGCAAACCCTGTGTGCAATTGCACATTACGATTATCAATTGCCGGGAGCATATTCCTATGAAAGTGCTTTTGCTGAAATGAGAGATATGGGGCTTCCTTATTATGACTTTGAACAGCTATATAAAAGGATGGTGTTTAATATAATTGCCCGTAATCAGGATGATCATACCAAAAACATATCATTTATTCTTATGCAGGGAGGGGAGTGGCGACTTTCACCTGCCTATGATGTTTGCTGGTCATTTAATCCAAAAGGGGATTGGACCAGCTCACACCAAATGACCATTAATAATAAACGGGATGATTTTACACATGACGATTTGCTGTTATTTGCCAAAAATCAAGGAATCAAAAAAGCAGAAGTTTTAATACAACAGGTTAAGGAAGCTGTCTCAACCTGGTCGAAACATGCTAAATCATTAGACGTCGAGCCTGGCAGAATAGGATTTATAGAAAAGACTCATAGAATGAATATAATATAATGTAAAATGAATGCACTTAATCTCACTAAATCACAAAAAAGGATAGCCAGGCAAATTATCGAAACAGGCCTGCAACGCGAATATGAAGCAGGTATTAAAAAGTTTGATAAGATCATATCCGGATGGAAACGTAAAGAAATGGATAACCGCGATGCCTACATGAAATTATATAAATCGCTCACAAGCCATGATAAACATATTGCAAGACGGTATAACAGAATGACAGGTTCCTGGTACCTGCATATTATTGCAGCACAACTGGCTGATGAAGTAATAGCTGTTGAAGAATTAAATGATTTTCCTGTAGATATCAGGCAAAAAATATATTTATTGAGTGGTATAAATAATAATCAGTAAGACCTGTATAGGCTGCTGCGCAGTTAACTATATCTGATTTTATGT
>JAGLWB010000361.1 GCA_023133655.1 Bacteroidales bacterium | reverse complement strand
ATATTGACTCCCGGGCTATTTATTAAATCCGATAGTTATAAGTTGTTGACATACGTTTGTTTATAATTTTGACTCATTTACACGGTCTCAACTCTTGATTCGCATTAATAACAAAAAATTACCGAACTATTGATCTGTTAAAGTTAATGTTAATTCTATAGTTTCATCTCCTGTATAATATGGTTCTTCCTTAACATCAAATTCAAAAGGTATTTGATTTTCCAAACTTGAATAAGCGTCTATATCTCCAAAATCCTGATTGAAAACCCCAATATTTTCAATATAATCTGATTCGGAAGTTAAAACACCATTAATATCTTGTCCTATTCCACTTCCACTATTGTACAAATCAATTGTTAAATATACACGATCACCCGGATCTATTGTATTATCTAATCCGGGTGTAGTTACAATATCATTGCCAATCAAATCAGGCTCTGCTGCATGTAATTCAACATAAAATACATCAGAATAAGTATTAAAATCATCAAGAATATCAAGTTCAAATTCAACTTGCTCCTTATCCGGGGCATTAACATCGACAGTAAATAAATATAAAGGAGAGGAAATGCTTTGGCCCCCAGGGCCAATATTCCCAAATCCGGATTCATCCGCATTAATGGTTATATAATCCGATTCACAGCTTAAGGTAGCAAAAACCCCTGTTGTACCTGTTAGTCCGAAGTTTTTTAATGTTATCTCCAGTTCAATGGTTTCGCCTGCATCAATTAATCCGTCACAGTTGCCATTGCTTGGAGCAGTTGCGTCATCATCAATTGTGATATTTGAAGCATATAAATGTGATCCGGGATTGATGGTTACAGGGATTAGAGTTTCATAGGGAATATAATTTTTTGCCGTAATTGTAACTGTTATATTTCCCTCATCAGTATCAGGAGTGCAATTAAAAGGTATTGAAATCGGGTTACCTGTACCTGTTACTGTGACTCTTCCGTAAACCTCACCAACTTTTTGAAGGCATACCAAAGCATCAATGCCATCTGCAAGATTGTTTATTGTAACATTAATAATATTTTCTCCGGTGTAAACTATCGATGGATCGACCGATACTACTAAATATTCAGGAGTATTAGTCCATATCATTAATTCAGGGTCTCCTAATAATGCTATTCTTTTTCTATAATGTGAAGTGGTGCTCGCATAATACAATAATTTGCTAATATAAGTATCGTAATTATTAATATATAATCCATCACAAAACTTTTTGAAATAATTTACATCTAATGCAAAAGAAGTTGCTGTACTCCCAATAAAAGCAACTCCTGCACCATTGTTATTATTAAAATAATGATCACCGATAGCATCCTTATCAAATGAATTCGGGCTGCAGCCTCCAGTATAAAAAATATGATAATAAGGCTGGTTGTTTAGCCCGTCGGCATCTGTTCTTGCCATGCTTTCATGTGCTACCTGAGTTGAAGTTCCCATAGAAGTTGCTCCTGCATGGTCCATGTGATAAACCAAATTATAATAGCTGCCAAATAAAGAACCACCATGGTCTAAATTATCCAATGCATTTTGCAGGTTTAAAAGTTCATCCCATTCATAGCTGTAAATAGAACTTAAATCATCATCATCGTACAACCTCCAACCATTAATATTTGGATTAATATTTACAATGTCATTTAATATAATATTTAAATCTTCTGCCATAATTCTATCATGTAATAAAGGATTAGGATCATTAAGCCTTATATATCCGGTCATAAACAATAAGTTATTAAAATAAGATGATTGTGGAACATTTGCTTTTTCATAAGCAATTGTTTTATTAAGAAATGTATTTAATTCATCCGCATTGTCAAACACAGCCCTTCCTACAAAATGGTCAGGCGCATAATAAATGTTGTCACCTGATTCACCATACTGGGCATTTCCATTTGCATTCCAGTTATAATCCGGATCGTCAGCATCATCTACATCGCTAAAATACAGTTCACATGGGCGCCATAGATCAACATTGTTATCCCAGAAAGCATATCTTGCCGGTATAATATCCGTATCACCTCCGAGCAAAACAAAAAGGGGCCCCCAATTATTAAAAACATCCTTTAAATAATAGAATATCCTCTCTGCCTGGTCAACACCCGTATATTCCTGGTTAATCTGCTCTAATGTAACTATAACCGTGGAAATGCCTTTCTGGGTTTTCCAAAAAGCAAAATCCTGCAATTCCGTAAGATTGTATTCTTCTGAAGTTATTATAATATAGTCAAGTACAGAGCCGTTTGCAAAGGGCATTGGATTCAAATTCAAGGGTGCTGACGTTATATCATTCTCAACTATCTCTTTAGCTCCACCAAGAAATAAATCAATATCATCAGGATTGGAAATCAGACTTTTGATATACTTAGTTACTATTGAATTCCTGTAGCTGCTTATTTTTTCAGGCCTTACAACATCTTCTGACCCCGTATTATACTGCAACTCGAATTCAATGCTTGTATAAAGCTCCAATGTTTGGGATAAAGGAAGATAAGATAAAGGGTATAGGTTAACCGTTACAATTTTATATCCCATTGCAGATTCTTCTCTTTCAATTTCTATAAGCTTTCCGGGATATGGCATATTCGACAAGTATGTTTCCGGTTTCGGCCCGACCCAATCCGGCGATTCACCTCCGTCTAAGGGAATAGGTGGTTGTTCTGGATAAAGATAATAGGTTTCAGATAAAACCTGCTTAGTGGTGGCTGATAGCTGTATTTCTACTTGTACTGCATTTAAGGGCAGCAGGTACTTTTTCTGAACTACAGGTATTTCAGGTTCACCATATTTATTTTGGGTTGTAACATGGTTTTTTGAGCTTAAATCATACTGAAGCTCAATTTGTACATATTCGTCATAATCGGCGAATTGTATATTGCTTTCCGAAGTTTGAAGACTACCGGAAACCTGCCCGCTCAGTTCATTGGCTGCAGCGAACAGTAAAAAAAGAAATAATGATGTGATCGTGGTTTTCATAATAATACCTCATGTTTTTTAATTGTTTAAAACTTTTATTTTATTAAGAGTTTATCAGATTCAATTATTCTGTTTCCGCCTATTAAGGAATAAAAATATATACCTGGTGAGAGATTTCCACGTGTGATTTCGATTTTCGATGTTTTAATGTTATTGATTTGCTTTACTTTTCTTCCCTTTGGGTCGTAAAGTATAAAGCTTAATTGACAATGATCAACTAATAGATCAGGATTTATTTTCAATTCAGATCTATCAGTCAGAGGATTAGGGAAAATAGTTACATTTTTGGATTGAGATATATTTGATTCGGTAATCCCAACAGGTATGCCACCGTTTATGGTTTTGTATATTCGACTGTAATCAGTAACTGCATAACCCGTATCTATGTTTAACATATCAATGTCAAAGAAATCACCTGTGATTTGTTTTGTCCAGGTATTACCACCATTGTCGGTTCTCGAAATTTTACCGTCATCAAACATAACTTCCCAGCCGGCATAAAAACCTATTTCTTCTGTTAAAAATAATAGCTGACTACGGGTATAAACCCCTATTTCATAATCATCAGTGATAAATTCCCAGGTAATACCCCCATTTGTCGATTTATGTAATTCAC
>JAGLWB010000360.1 GCA_023133655.1 Bacteroidales bacterium | reverse complement strand
CAACTTCTTCAAGTCATTCTACCAAATCAATAATTTCTCTCCGAATCATCTCCCACTCTCCACTCTCCGGATCCCATCTGCAATTAGCGAAACATTTCCAATCTTCTTTCATAGTTGGAAAGTCGGTGCGGAAATAATATCCCGGCCAGCGTGTTTCTTCCCTGAATAGCAGTGTACGAATATGTGCATCGGCCTGCGCCAGCCGGTGTTTGTTTTCCCAGCATCGCATCAATTCATTCAGATCGGAGGCGGCCAGATTTTCTGCATCTTCTTTTAAAAAGGTCAGTAACTCCAATCCTCTTTCTAAAAATGCTTTTGATGTTTTAAACCCGGATGACACGCCTCCGGCATATTCATCCATGATTTTTTGAAGCCGGTGCATAAACGCCTTTGGCTTGATATAATTCGGATTAACTTCCGGATCGATGGAGTAGTCTTTATGATTTGAAAAAATTTCAAGTGGTTTCAAGACTTCTTTTTTTACTATATCAATTTTTTCCTGCTGGATAGCTGAAACTTTTGGGTTTTCAACGCAAAAGCGAATGGCTTCTTTGGCAGCGATTCGTCCTTCGGTGAATGATCCGGATGAAAATTTATGGCTGGAAGCTCCTGAAGCATCTCCTGCTGCAAATAATCCTTTAACTGTTGTCATTTGTCCATAACCCCATTTGTAAGCTTCAGGTGCCATATCTTCTGGTCCGCTGACCCATGCCCCTGATGCCCCCGAATGTGATCCAATAAAATAGGGCTCACAGGCAGCGATTTCAGAGGGGGTTTCTTCAGGCATTATATTACTTGATGCCCAGTGCAACGCCTGACTAATGGTCATATCCAAAAAATCTTCCCAGGCTTCACTCTCGAGATGCTTTTTTGCCTTACGGGCTTCTTTTTCATCTTCGATTTTTCCTAGCAGGTTTTTGATGGCTTCGTCAGTTCGCATGTATATGGGCCCTTTGCCATCTTCGATATCCAGCATCATTAAATAGTTTCTCAGGTTGGCTGGGATGGGTTTAACCTTACCATAAGGTGCCCATTTTTCTAATTCAGCAACCCTGGTTTCCATGTAATCTTCCCCAAGTGAGTTTCTTGCTTTTGCCTGAAACAGAAGGAACCACGCACCAACAGGTCCATAAGCATCTTTAAACCTTACAGGAATAAAGCGTACCTCCTGGCTGGTCATTTCAGCTCCTGCTTTAATGGTAAAATAGGCACTTGCACCTGAATTAAAGGGTGGGTACCACGACCTTCCAAGCCCTTCTCCTACAGATTTCGGACGAAAAATATGAACTGCCCCGCCCATGGTAGTAAGGACGGCATTAGCTCTGAAAACATAAAATTTATTTTCTCTAACACTGAATCCGGTAGCCCCAACGCACCTGTCACCATCCATAAGAGGTTCCGTGATGAATATTCGTTCATAGTAGCTTCCGTTATCTCCAAGTTCTTTTAAGGCGTTCTTGGCAGCTTCAGAAACAATATTTTTATACGATTCTCCGTGAATCATTATTTGCCATTTTCCCTCTTTGACATAATTTCCCTCTTCATCTTTCCAGATAGGAAGACCCCATTTCTCAAAGAGGTGTACTGATGAATCCACATGCCTGGCTATATTAGCAACAAGGTCATCACGGGCAATGCCCATCAAGTCGTTTTTAACATAGGTTACATAATCCTTAAGAGAATTTTTCCCCAGATAAAGGTTGATAGCAGATAATCCCATTGCCACAGCGCCACTTCGATCCATGGCTGCTTTATCTACCAGGGTTACTTTGAGATTATGTTGCTTAGCCCAGTGGGCAGCCTCATAAGCAGCACCACAGGCTGACATGCCACCACCAAGGATTAATATATCGGTTTTTATTTCGATGGTTTCAAAATGATCCATGCTTTTTTGATTTTAAAGTTTTTTAAGCTCTGATGATCCCAGCGAGCCGGGTTCGGTACGCAATAGTGGGCTGTTTAGGTCTACGGACCCGGTTTCCCATCCGGCGTCAGGCTCAGCTGACCCTTCAGGTGTTGTCCTGATCGGAAATTTAAATCTTTTTATTTGCTTATTCCTGAACCTGACCGACCACATGATAGAATCGGTGCCACGTAAGGGCTGGACAACGCCTCCCATTGGCATAAAATCGGCATAACCTCTAACCTCAATAGCCTGAGTAGGGCAAATTTTTACACAGCTATAACACTCCCAGCACATTTCGGGAGCCCGGTTATAGGCTTTATTGATTTCTTTATTGAGAACCATCAGGTCGTTGGGACAGATATGTTGACAGGCTGTTTTATCCAGCGCTTTGCAGCCATCACATTTGTCGGAAATTACAAAACTGGGCATAATAGGTATGATGTTGGTTACTTATTAAATTATTTTGAAGAGCTTCAATCTACAAACATAACTATTTTGCCAGAAAAATTAATAGGGGATGTGTAATTTGGATTAAGTCTACTGTAATAATGCTACTCGAAATCAGGGTAAAGCAGGTATTTTTTTCGTGTGATTCTAAAATGAGTTAGCTCTTCTTGCCAGCTCGCCCTGATCTCTTCTTCCGTTAAACCGTTAATTATTTGCTGCCTGAGCTTCGAATTTCCTGCCAGCGTATCAAAATATGTGTTAAAAAAATCAGTTTTGTCTTTCAAAAAATTGTAATAGTTAATAAGCCAACTGAGGTTAAGCTTGCGTTCTTTTTTACAAACATGTTGAGCAAATCCTGAAAGATTTTGGCCTAAACATCTTATGCCTTCATATTTTGGAAACCTGGCACCGGGTAAACTCTCCGGAATAAAAGCATAACTGCCAATTAAAAAATCAGGATGTCCAAGTATCTGAAAGGGTTTGTCAGTACCCCTTCCCACACTCACTACACTGCCTTCAAACAAACAAAGCGAAGGATACAAACACACCGCATCATCATTGGGTAAGTTAGGAGAAGGCTCGACAGGTAGAGAATACCTGTAAGTATGATCATATCCTTTTACCGGAACAACTTTCAAATCTACTGTTATTCCATTTTTCAACCACCCTTCCCCATTAACCATCAGGGCATATTCACCAACCGTCATCCCATGAACAATGGGAACAGGATGCAGGCCAACAAATGATTTATTTTCTTTTTCCAGTATTGGCCCATCAATATAATCTCCATTAGGATTAGGCCTGTCCAGGACAATAAAAGTAATCCCGTTTTCTGCGCATGCTTCCATAATGTATGTCATGGTTGAAATATACGTATAGAATCGTGCTCCAACATCTTGTATGTCAAAAATTACAATATCAATGCCTTTAAGATCTTCAGGTGTAGGTTTTTTATGATCGCCATATAATGAAATTATTGGCAGCCCGGTTTTGTGATCAATTTGATCCTGCACATGTTCACCTGCATCAGCATGTCCCCTGAACCCATGTTCGGCCCCAAAGACCAACTTCACTTCAAAGCCCGCATTTTTTGAACTGTCAGCCGGCTGCATTTCCACGTTACTTTTGCTATGCTGAGGAGCGTAGGTTTGTTTCATTCCATAACCAACTTTAATCAGGGAATCAACAAGATGTGTACTTCCAACCAATGAAGTTTGATTAGCAACCACGGCAAGGCTTTTATTTTCCAGCCAGGGAAAATAAACCTCTGTTCGTTCGGCCCCAACAACAATACCCTGGTTAAATTGGTTTTCGCCGGTTTGAGAATGTGATTGCTGGTTATGGCAGGAAATGAGAATCAGGATTAATATTGTCGAAGAAAATATATGTTGCATAGGTTAAGGTTCAAGGTTCAAGGTTCAAGGTTCAAGGTTCAAAGTTCAAGGTTCAAGGTTCAAGGTTCAAGGTTCAAAGATACTGATTATAATATTGCTTGTGGCTTGTAGCTATCAGCTTTTTCATACATTTGTAATCAATTAAATAACTCTTACTGTGAATTTTGAGTTTTTCATCGCCAAACGTATTGTTGCCAAAGGAAAGGCAAACTTTTCACGCCCTATCATACGCATTGCCATATTGAGTATTATTCTGGGCATTAGTGTAATGATAATTTCTGTAGCCATTGTAACCGGTTTTCAGCAACAGATACGCGATAAGGTCATTGGATTTGGTTCGCATATTCAAATTTCAAGGTACGATTCAAATATTTCATTGGATCCGGCTCCCATTGAGAAAAATCAGGATTTTTATCCGGGACTTACTGATATTGATGGAGTCAGGCATATACAGGTCTTTGCTATTAAAGGGGGTATCATAAAGACGGAGGATCAAATGGAAGGCGTTGTGCTGAAAGGTATTGGAAGTGATTATGACTGGTCTTTTTTTGAAGATAAAATTATTGAAGGCACCTCTTTTCAGGTGATAGATTCTGTAAAAACTGATGATGTTTTGATTTCAAAAAATATCGCTGCAAAGCTTAAGTTAAACATAGGAGATGACCTTCGGATGTATTTTATCATAGATAATAAAACCAGAGGGAGAAAATTGCAAATAGCCGGGATTTTTGAAACAGGCCTTGAGGATTTTGACAACCGCTTTGTTATTGGTGATATTGGCCACATTCAAAAATTAAATGGCTGGACCATGAATGAAGTAACAGGCTTCGAGGTGCTTATTGATAACTTTGATGATATTGACAGGATGGGCGAGGTTGTTTACAATGAAATTGGTTATGATTTGAATGCGCAAACAATTAAACAGATATATCCTCAGATGTTCGACTGGCTTGCTCTTCAGGATATGAATGTGGTTATTATACTGGTTTTGATGGTTCTTGTTGCTGGAATTACCATGATATCAACCCTATTGATCCTAATTCTTGAGCGGACAAACATGATTGGCGTTTTGAAAGCCCTTGGAGCCAGAAACTGGAGTGTTAGAAAAATATTTCTATATAATGCTACTTACCTTATAGGTATTGGATTATTTTGGGGTAATTTTTTTGGAATAATGATTTGCTTCCTTCAACAGAAATTCGGCATCATGAAGCTTCCTCAGGAGTCTTATTATGTTTCTGTTGTCCCAATCAATTTTGATATAATGGCTATACTTCTGTTGAATGTTGGTACGTTAGTGGTTTGCACATTAATGTTGATCGTACCTTCTTATATCATCACCCGGATATCACCGGTGAAAGCCATTCGATTTAATTAATAAATGTGGAAGGCAGCAGGTTTACCTTGAAATGGTATGATGGTGCAAGGGTTTTTTATGAAGGTGATTGGTGCAAACCACATTCTTTATGTCCTTCCATCTCCCACCACCATCTGCCGGCTCGGATATTCTCACCAGATTTGATGGATCGCGTACAGGGCTGACATCCAATGCTTGGAAAGCCTTTATCGTGTAGCCTGTTGTATGGTATGTTGTTGTTTTTTATATAATCCCAGACCTGTTTTTCTGTCCAGTAAATCAGTGGATTGATTTTGAGCATGTTATGCAGTTCATCCCACTCAACAATCCTTCTGTTTTGTCTGCTGGCTAATTGATCTCTCCGAAGCCCGCAAATCCAGGCATCTAAACCGTCCATTGCTCTTTTTAAAGGCTCTATTTTGCGGATGTAGCAACAAAGTTTTCGTTTCTCAATGCTTTCATAAAAAAGATTAATACCATTTTCATTCACCATTTTTTCCACTTGCTTCGAATGGGGAAAATAAACAGTGATTTTAATATTATATTTGTTTTCAGTGACATAAAGCAGTTCATAAGTCTCCTGGAATAAACGACCTGTATCCAGTGTGAAAATAGGGGTGGATTTATCAATGTCGGCAATCATGTGCGTAATAAC
>JAGLWB010000036.1 GCA_023133655.1 Bacteroidales bacterium | reverse complement strand
TTTATTTCTTAACTTAATGACATTGAACGCGCGCCAGCTGTGTGACATCCACAGCTCCCTTAACAGTGAGCAGGAGCGAGTGATTCGATAGAGATTGCAATTGTTTGTTATTTTCGTTAATTTTGAAGGATAAAATTTAAACAGTGTCTCTTAAACTTCTGATAAAAGCATTATTTGTAGTATTATTCCTGTTTGCTCAAAGCTTTCTGTTTTCAAATAATCCGGAAATCGATAGCCTGGAACAACAACTCCTTACCTTGCAGGGTTATGAGAGATATGATGTTTTGATCCGGCTAACAAAATCAGAACAGTTCAGGCAACCCGGGTTATCCCTTGAATATGCAAAAGAGGCACAAACCCTTGCTGAAGAAGCAGGTAATAATCAAGAATCTTATATAGCTCTGAAATACATTGGCATGAGTTATATCGTAATGGGTAATTCTGAAAAGGCCATTGGTATACTATCAGAATTACTGGAAATTTATTCAGAACTGGGAGAAGAGACCGAAGCCGGAAAAATAAATAATTTATTGGGTATTGCTTACGTTAACCTGGATCAACATAATTTGGCTTTGGATCATTTTTTAAAATCTTTAGTAGTAAATGAAAAAAATAAGAATAAAGCCGGTATAACAAAAAATTATAATAACCTCGGAATTGTTTATTATGAACTTGGTAATTTTGAAAAGGCGCTGGAATATTTTAAAAATACACTTCGTCTTTACGAAGAAAAACAGGCTGATGGAAGCCTTTTTGGTTCGGATGCTGAAATTTCATTACCTGTTGGGAATATCAGCATGATCTACAAGGAGATGCAAATTTATGATACAGCATTAATGTATGCAAAAAAGGCATTGGATCTTAATTTGAAATCGGGAAATGATTATGGGGTTGCAGGAACCATGAATAATATCGGTTACATCTACGATGGTATGCAAGAATATTCATCAGCCATCGAAGCTTATAAACAATCCCTTGAAATAAATAAAAAGGTTAACGATAAATGGAGCATTGCCAATACGAATATTAATATTGCCAACAGCTATATCAATTCAGGAAACTACGATAAAGCATTGCCGTATCTTGATCAGGCTCTGTTAATTGCAAAGGATATTAATGCTAAAGATTTAATGATTTTTGCTTATGAAACATATTCAAGCTTATATAAACAAAAAGAATTATATAAAAAATCACTGGACTATTACCTGATTATGACTGAATTAAAAGACAGTGTTTTTACCGAAGAAAAAAACAGGCAGATAACCGAAATGCAAATCAAATATGAAACTGAAAAAAAAGAAAATGAGAACCTCGCATTAATAAAAGACAATGAGATCCAACAGTTGAAAATTTCCAGGAAAAATATCTTCATATACTCTTTAAGTGCAGGAGTTGCCATCATACTTTTTCTGCTGATCCTAAATTTCATCCAGTTTCAGCGGCGGTTAAGGTCCTATAAACAACTGGCGGAAAAAAATCTGGAGATCGTACATTTTGAGAAAGAGATTAAGCAAAAACCAAAAGTTGATAGCGGAAACGGCCAAACCACAGAACTTGTGCAAAAACTCATTGATTACATGGAAAATGAGAAGCCATATTTGCTCAGTGATGTCAATTTCACAGACATATGTAAGCATATGAATACAAACCGTTCATACCTGTCGGGCGCCATCAACAATCATTACAGGATCAATTTCACACAGTTGATCAACCGCTACCGGATCAAAGATGCCCGTATCCTTCTGTCTGACACCAAATACGATCATATCTCAGTTGAAGGGATCGGCGAGATGGTTGGTTTTGTTTCCAGATCTGTCTTTTACAAAAATTTCAAAACCCTCACCGGGATCACTCCATCCTTTTTCAGGGACTCAATTAATAATTAGCTCGTCACATCGCGCAATCGTTACGTCGCAACATCATTATATCCTCCAATTTGACGTATCAGGACATCAATTCCTGTTTTGTGCGGTAAATTTTCTTTAAATTTTAATTGTTTGTAACACTGTTAGTTATAAGAATAATAACTTAAATTGGGGTGTCCTGATGCTGCAGTACTTTGTAATTTATTATTGGTTATTGGTTATTGATTATTTTTCATTTCTAATTTAAAGTTTTCATTTCTAATTTTTATTCCTCTCAGCAGTTTCTAAACTTTTAATAAATATGGCAATACGTTCCTTGCTTTCATTAATGGTATTTTCCAATTCTGACGAGGAATCATAATTTTATCAGGTGTCATTGATTTATCCGAAATGATAAATGAGGAATATTTAATGAGGAATATTAATGAGGAATAACCAATAATCAATAAAAAATGAGAAAGTGTTGCGTATGTTTTGGGTATCCCATTGCATAAAACAGGAATTGACATATCAGGACATCAATTGACGTATCAGGACATGCAAAATTTGCTTTCCCTTTTCCCACGTTGTATTTTTATAACATAGAAATGCTTCAATCTGATAACCAAATCAGGATAATAAACTATTTCAAAAATCAAATACTAATCAATAAAAAAGATCATCATGAAAACAAAACTACTTATTTCGACAACGTTAATTTTTCTATTTTCAATAACGTTTACTATTGGACAAACAAGAACAGACTATGATGTTCAAAGTGTTACCTTTATAGATACGGAACATACAGTTGAGGGCATGTCTGCCACATACTGGAATGGTAAGAGTTGGCTTTTTGTGTGGAATTATGTTCCAGTATTTCCTTCAAGTCATACTTATGAATTGACATTTTCGAATATGAGCGCAGATAACAATGGTCACATAAATCATCAAGGTATGACACACACACTTCTTCCATGGTTTCCTTATTACGTCGTGCCCAAGGTAACAAGTTGTGTTTTTGAAGGGAAATTATGGGCTTTCTGGTACAACACTCATAACGAGTTAAACTATGCAAGTTTTGATGATCAGGGTAATTACGACATGCAGTCAGATGACATCGATATATCAACCACTAAACAAATGGCAGTTGTTTCAGCCAATCATAGTTTATATCTTTTTATTGTTGATGATGCGGATAATATAGTCAAATATTACAGGGGGAAATTGTCAGACAACGGCAAAAAAATTGATTGGTTCTTTAATACGGCCAAAACCCTTGATAATAACAACGAACAAGCTGTCGGCAATGTAGCAGCATGTTCCTATTTTACCCATAGCAATGATGAATTAATTATGGTTAGTTACGGTTATGAAGAGGACGAACATAATTCTATTCGCCTGATTAAATGTTATAATGAGGTTTTTTGGTTTCATCATTCTATAAATAGTGAAATCAACTATCCGGCAGATAATATTACACTGAGCCAGGCTTCTGTTAAAGGGGGCAATACCCAGAGCTATAATATACAAATAGGATATTCCAATGATTACAATGCTTTCGGTAAAAGGCTTTTTAGTTGTGAGCTTGATTTGCACACCGGAGATAACAGCAATTGGGAAACAACACTTCCGCATCCTAAGGGTACAAAATCTAATTCGGGTTTTTTTAGCTATTATGTTAAAAGCAACAACGAAGTCAAAAAACACCTTTATTTGTTTTATGAGGATGAGTATAACCATATTAAAGCAATTCACTGGGAGTCGGATAAATTAATAAAAGCAGGAAGTGTTACCGAAACAGCCCCCGTTGATTTTAAGAACGAGCTTTGGGATTTAGTTGCTGTTATTGAAGGGCCGCCGCCTTATGCGCTGAATGGAAATGATTTGCAAGAACACCCTAAGATATCGATTTTTTATTTCGGGCAGACAAAAACTTATACTGTATCAACAACAACAACCTACACACAATCAATTGAAGCAAGCGCCGGGGTAGGACCGGTAACTGCAGGTTGGAAAGCAGCATTTCATCATAGTTCAGGCACAAGCAACGAAACTACATTGTCAATTATTACTACGATAGTACCGCCACCGATTCATGAAGATTCCTGTGGATTGATGGTTTATTTTTATATTGCCCCTTCGCTTGAAAGAACCGAGTGGAAATTGTGCGACTACAACGGCGATACTTTAATACACAGCCGTAGCCTTTTCTTTTTCAAATTTACCGAACCGCAGCTTAAGCCCCTCACTAAAAAACTTACGGAGTTTCCGAACAACTCGCCATATATGAGCGACCTCGAATCTTATGTAGGAAGAAATGTACAGTCTAAACCGGGCATGGAAATGCTATACAGAAAAGAATTAGTACAGGATATTGGCGGAGGTGTCCAGCAAAACTTTTTTATTGATTTTACCAATACTATTATTCAATTGGACAATAAATCGTTTGAAGTCTCCCTTGGTATCGATGCTGATTATATGATATTCAGCGCTTCTGCAGGAATAACAGCTGGGGTAGAATATGAAAGGGAAAGGACTTCAACAATGTCGCACAGTTTTGAATTGGAATATAATAATCCATACCCAGAACATCCTGAAGACTCACTGAACATAAGAAGTTATACAACTGTTGCCTACATCATGAAAACAACCGACTCTACTGCATATTACCTTATTGATGGCTTTAAACAATACAAACCGCTATTTATTACTTATGAGGTAAAAGATATTGAACACGGTACGTTCTTATTTTCAATAGATGAAAATTCCTTAAATAAAGACAAGTATAATTTTTTCAACTATCCAAACCCATGTAGCGATCAATCAAAATTCACCTGGTCATTACCCGGCAAATCCCATATTAACTTATGTATTTATAATGTATACGGCCAGAAAGTAAGCACGCCGGTAAACGAAACCCAACCTGCCGGAGAATATCAATTTGATTTCTATATCTCCGGTTTGGCAAATGGGATATATTATTATCGATTACTGATAGACCGGGATTTGATAACGGGGAAAATGATTGTGAACAGATAGGGGAGGCCGGAGAAACACTGCAAGCCATTCTTTAACTTTCATTTCGGGAAAAACATGAAGCGATGAAAACATTGGAGATCCATATTTATGGTAATGTTTATAAGACCGGTATGCGTTATTTTTTGAAGCAGGCGGCCGTCCAAACCGGGATCAAAGGACTGGTAAAATACACTGAAGACTATTCTCTTCTTGTAATTGCCGAAGGCCCCGGGGAATCCCTTGATTCGTTTCTTGATTTTTGCAGGCTGGGGTATATCGATTCTGAGATTGGAGACGTCAATGTTAGAGAAGTTAATCCTCAGAATTTCTATACCTTTGAAATTCTTAATGAATATGAAGAGGAGGTATTATAATCTTTGAGATTCTTTGTCTCTTCTTTGAGGCTCTTTGTGAATTGCGAAGCAATCATGAACACCTTAAAAATGAAACATTCGTGAATAAATAGCTATTACACAGAGTTTCACAGAGAAGACACGGAGTTACACATAGATTATTTCGTTTTAAAATTAACCCGCTGGCGCGCGTTTGTAACACGTGCCATATAGTTATCGATAATAAAAATAATATTTAGCCAATTACTGGACTATTGCCTGCGTATGACTGATTTTTTTTTGATGTTTATGGAAACTAGTTTGTGTATTTAAATGATATTTCTTACCTTGCAACTGTAATCAATCTTTATATCCATGAAAACAATATTATCGAGAAGTTGCTTTGCAGCAATCCTATTAATTGTAATTTTAGCAGGCTCCTGCACAAGAAATGAGAGTACTAATCATAACTACGATGTATATAACCAGTATGAGCTGGATAAGGCTATCGTTCAGATTTTAACCACAAATCTGGCAACCGGTTTAGAAACCATCTTTTCTCAGGACAGGTATGACAGTACGGAGATGGCTCATATGTGTCAGGCTATTATCAACCCGGTTCGGTTTTTTGATGACAAATCGGGGTACTTTTTCGTGGAATCAAATGATGCCTGGTCGATCGCAACCCCTATCCAACCTGAAGTGATTAGAACTTACAGGTACAATATTCAGGATGCATATGGGAAATATTATGTCAGGGACATGGTAAATACCATAAAGTATACCGGTTATGGTTTTGTGGAATACCATTATGATAATCCCGTTTCGGGGGAATACGAGCGTAAGTTAGGCTTTGTGAAAAGTATTCCTTCAGCAGGCTTCTGGGCAGGGGCAGGATTTTTCGGGGATCCCGAACTATATTATTATGACCAGGAAGAGGCCATGAAAATAATTGTTAAAGAAGCCAGTATTGCAACGGGTGAGGGACTGGCTGGTATCTTTAGTGAAATTTATTCAGACTCCCTGCAACGCGTACAGTTTTGCCGGGATTTTATTGATCATATCCGTTTTTTTGATGACCAATCAGGGTATTTCTTTATTTATGACTTTAACAACATCTGCGTGGCCCATGCCCTTCAAAAAGACCTTGAGGGCAAAGACCTATCTGATTGGCAGGATTCGAGGGGTAAATATGTGAGCAGGGACGCCGTTGCTATTGCTTCCGGCCCGGGTTCAGGTTATTTTGATTATTACTGGAATGATCCTGAAACAGGCAAGGAAGAAAAGAAAATCTCTTATATAGTTAAGATACCCGGTATCGATTATTTAATTGGAACGGGTTTTTATTAAGAAGTTGACAGTTGATAGCTCTCTAACCAAAGGTTATGAATTAATCGTTTTGTTATTTGTAGTCAAAACTTAAATCCTTTTCACTTATGAAAACAAAAATCTTTTTCGGAGTGATTATTTTTATTGCAGCCGGTATTGTTCTGACCTCTCTTTTTCAGGGCAGAATTAATAAGGATTTTGTTGAAAACAAAAATGACAATTGTACGTATTCAAAGTTATCATCCTCAACAATCGCTTATTATCATGCAGGCTGGGAATTTCTGAAAACGCGTGATCCGGCTACCAATGTGCTTCCACCTGATATAAAGGCGAAAGAATTGAAATATGTATCCGGAATACCGGCAAAAACGGATTATTTAAAAATGTCGGAAAAACAAACGGCTCCTGAACAGTACCGTGATCAGGCCTGGGAATCCATGGGGCCTGACAATATTTGCGGTAGAATTTTAGCCGTTGAGCTGGATATTGAAAATGAAAATATTATTTTGGCCGGAAGTGCTTCCGGTGGATTGTGGCGGTCGACAGATGCAGGCGTTTCATGGGTTAAAACCACTGCCTTAAATGCTGTGCAAAGCGTAACATGCATCGAACAGGACATTCGTGAAGGGGAAACAAATACCTGGTACTACGGGACAGGTGAGTTGACAAGTACTACCGACCGGCAGTTCAGTATTTTTCCCAGGACCGTAGGGTTTGGTAATGGAATATTTAAATCAACTGATAATGGAGCTACCTGGGCATTGTTACAGTCTACTTCGGGTGGAATTACCGGCGAACTAACCGAGGCTTTTCAGGGTATCTGGAATATCGCAACCGACCCGGGTAATCAGGAAAATGATATTGTTTATGTTGCCGGTTATGGCGGAATTTTGCGGTCGGATGATGGAGGTGATACCTGGTCGCATGTGCTGGGGGATGTTATTACAAAATCGTTTTGTACGGATGTTATAATCTCTCCGGATGGGGTTATATATGCTGCGCTGGGTACTTTTTCAACAAACGAATCCGGTATTATGCCTACTGTTTTTGGTATTTGGAAATCAGTGGATGGGTTGAATTGGACATCGATCACGCCTGCCGGTTTCCCTTCAAATTACAGGACGATTAAGCTCGAGGTTCCTGAATCAAACCCCGATGCACTTTATGTCCTGACCGAAAACCCTATTCCCGATCCGGATGCTACTTTTAGTTTTACTGCTTCTGAACATAAATTGTGGAAAGGTTCGCATTTAAACACGGAAGAACCTGAATGGGTTGAACGTACTGATAATATTCCCGGAAAAGGAAAAGGTAATATCCTTGTTGGTTTTTATGATCCTCCGCATGGCTATAATTCTATTGCAGGTTATGCTATGATGTTAACGGCCCATCCTGAAAATGAAGAGATATTGTTTCTTGGTGGAACCAATCTTTACCGCAACGACACCGGTTTTACCGACTCTACTTTTACACGGCTTCTTGGTGGATATCCATACGATGGCACTCATGATAATCTGCACCCGGATCTTCACTCTGTAAAGTTTTTGCCATCAAACCCTGAAGTAATGTTTGCTGCTTGTGATGGTGGGCTTTTCAAAACAATGAATTGTTTGGCCGACAGTGAAGTTTGGGAATATATTTCCGATAATTTGATCACCACTCAATTCTACTGGGTTGGTATTGACCATGCCGGTGTTGAAGATGATTTTGTTATTGGAGGCTGCCAGGATAATGCCATTTACTACCACGATTCTTATTTTCCTGCCTCTGCATGGAAAACGATAATAGGAGGGGAT
>JAGLWB010000359.1 GCA_023133655.1 Bacteroidales bacterium | reverse complement strand
CAGTTTATTCGGAGGGGTGAATTATGTTTATTTTGCTATTAAACGGGTGCAGAATGATGTTCGGGGAATGGTGGTGCTGAACGGGTTGGTCGGTGCACTGGTGGTCGTGCTGGGTTATGTGTTCATGGTCATGTTCGGGGTTGTTGGGGTGGGGTATGCGTGGCTGGTGGGGAATGTGGTCGGCAGTGCTGTTATCGGGATGTTGATTTGGAGGAAGGGGTGTATATCAAGAGAGTGGATTGTATGATGCAGGGGGATAAGTGAACTTTGTCCCAAGGACTGCCAAACAACAATTTTTTTTAGCTACACCATGGCACAATTATTAAATAGATACACCTGAATTTAACAGTTTTAATAGATGATTTATAAAAAAAATATTCCCTGTGATATTTTTATTGTCATAGTTTTCACACTATTGACTGTAATTTTTATTATGTTCCCTCCTTTGAGTAATACCTGGATTCGCACTGTGCTGGGTCTTCCAATTGTGCTGTTCTTTCCGGGATATGCACTGATTGCTGCACTGTTCCCCAGAAAGGACGACCTGGACGGAATAGAAAGGGTAGCTTTAAGTTTTGGTCTTAGTATCGCTGTGGTCCCTCTGCTGGGCCTGGGACTGAACTATACACCCTGGGGAATCAGATTGATCCCTATTCTCATTACACTGGTTATCTTTACGCTGGGTATGTGCGTGATAACAATATACAGGCGGTCAGAACTGCCTGAGGAAGAGGCGTTCTCAGTACCATTTGCGGCACTCTATGCATCTTTGAGTGAGGAGATTTTTACCAGTCCCCAATCCCGCCTGGATAAAATGCTGACAGTGATCCTGGTTATATCGATACTGGTTTCAGTGATAATGCTGGTGTATGTGGTAGTAACTCCCAAACAGGGTGAGAAGTTCACTGAGTTCTATATCCTTGGACCGGGAGGGATGGCAGATGATTATCCCACCGAGTTGAACATTAGTGATAACAAAATGGTGATCGTGGGCATAGTGAACCATGAATATGATGTTGTGAGCTATTCACTGGAGCTTGTACTGGATAATGAATTGCTTGCACAATATCAGGAAACAATAATGCTGTCACATAATGAGACCTGGGAGCGAAATGTAACTTTTACACCCGATAAAGCAGGGGAAGATATGAAATTGCAATTTTTGCTCTACAAGGAATATAACTACACTGCCCCGTACCGGGACCTGCATCTGTGGATAAATGTGTCAGATAATAATTGAATGTGGTGTCAATCAGTTATTGACATGTTCTTTGTTTCCAAAGAGAAATAATGTCATTTTCAACGATGAGATAATAAGGTAACTACGTGTGCATTACAGGTGAATGCGACACTTGTTAATACTCATATCTCTACCTATGTCTAGAGATTAAAATACGTGGAGAAAAGGCCAGCATAATATATTGCTGCTATTAGGGCAGATTGTGAATTTCTAATACAATTTTTTTGTTTGAATGGGTAGAATGATTTTTTATACTTTTAAATATGTGTGCAGGGCAAATATTTTCATATAATTATTTTTATCATAATATTGAAGATTAAGTATCTAAAGATTTGTAGATTTTATGAAAAACTGGTATCTATCATTTGAAAATAGATGTATAAAATGTAAATGAAAATTTGATAAAATACACTCCTTTCTACTACCGTTTATATAAATTACTTAATATACAATGAATGCAATAAAAATTTTATATTTATCTTATTAACAGATTGGGATATTTAGGAAAAATTTAAATAGCTTATAGTTATGTAAGAATTTGGGACTAGTTATGATATATTCAAAAAGAGTTGTGGTAATTACAGCAGCTATTCTAATTATATTCAGTGTTACAGTAACTCCTGCTTATGCATGGAGTTTTAAAGATATGTTTCACAGTTCCAGTGCGGACAGAGACTATACAAAAAAACTTACTGAGATAGAAGAACAGATAGGGGAACTGTCAAACGATCCCATACTGATGAAATTTATTAACCGCAATATGCATGAACAAAAGGTCAGAGTTATTGTTATACATATAACTGAACATGATGAAGTTGTAGGATCTTATTACATTTACAGGGGAGATAAGGGAGACCCTGCAAGTATATCATCAACCGATGTAGAGGGTCTTGGCAATTCCTGGACATTTAAACCTACTATCAGACAAACCCAGACCGCATTGAAAATCCTTGAATCAGAATCTTTATCAGTAAGATTGGTTTTGAAATGTATATCACTATGGATATCTGTGGAAAAAGAAGACGATGTTCCTTCCATATATGATATTATTGATGAATCATCATGGATTGATACTTTTTTACCTAAATGGTGGTAATAGTATCTCCTTTTTTCAGATAAATTCAGTCTCATAATATATAGAATATTATTTAAATATATATAATCTTTTATATATTGAATAATCAATAAACTAATAACTCATCATAATTATTATTGCACTCATGATAGGAATTGAAGAAGGTTAGTAACCTATATATATTATCACTAATCTAAAGAAATGGAGGGTGAGGTGAATATAAGGAGTAATGACACTGCAAGATAAATTCTATACAAGACTACTCACAGGGTCAAGTGTATACTTCAAAGAAGTGCCAATGGTTTTTGTCATTTCTTTAATTTATGATTGTAAAATCCCCTATTAAAAAAAAATCGGCATATTATAATTTCCAGGGAGTCTTGACCAGCCTCCAATCTTTGGACAGGAATCCCAAGATAAAAAACGGGTCAATTGCTGATAATAAAGGAGAAAATAACATGGCAACGGCAATCCAGATCGAGAAAAAAGATCAAAGTTTTTCTGAACCTGTAATAGACGAGATTGCCTCTATAGACCACACAGGTACTACTATTCCAACAGGTATTGAGACTGATCTTAACAATCCAAGCGTAGAGGCCTTAATTAAAAATATTGGCGGCGGAGCAACTTTTAACCCTGTGCTGCAGTCATATCTTGCATCGCAGAATAACATGAGCTTGATTGCCAGACTTGCTTTTAATAAAAAAATTGAGAATCCTGTATTTTTCCACGACAACCACAAATCATTCTTAGAATCCGAACCAATAGAAGAGCCAGATGACCAGAATGGTGCCATAACTGTACTGATCCCTGCATACAACGAAGAAGTCGCCATCGGCAGCATGGTGCTTCATACCAAGAAGTATGCTGACAGGGTCATAGTAATCGATGACGGCAGCAGTGACCGCACTGTAGAAGTGGCGGAAATGGCAGGTGCGGAGGTTATCCGCCATCCCGAGAACAGGGGCAAGGGCGAAGCACTAAAGACCGGCTTTGAAGCTGCATCACAAAATGGCACAAAGATCATTATTACCATGGATGCCGACGGCCAGCACAACCCGGATGAGATACCCAAACTCATTGCACACATCAGATCGGGCGAGGCAGATATGGTGAACGGCAGCAGGTACATAAACGGCAAAGAAACGGATACACCGGCATATAGGCGGATAGGACAGTCGGTGCTTGATACAGCCACAAACCTGAACTGCGGCATAAATATCACAGACTCACAGAGCGGATTTCGGGCCTTTGCAGTCGATGCCCTACCTTCCTTCAGGTTCAAGCAGACAGGCTTTGGCATCGAGAGCGAAATGCTGGCAGATGCGGCCAAGGCAGGGTTGAAGCTCAAGGAAGTGGAGATCGGGGTGCGGTACGATGTGGACTGTTCCACCGAGCATCCTGTAAGCCACGGGGTGCGTGTGCTGGTCAAGGTGCTACAGGATATGGAGTTTAACAGGCCGCTGTATTATTTTACTGCACCGGGGATGATAATGGCTGGTGTTGGTTTATTGCTGGGGCTGGGCTTTCTGCGAACGTTCTATCTGGGCGGGAGTTTGATGTTCGGGCCAACGCTGTTTATGATCATGCTGATGTTGGTTGGATTTTTTATGGCGTTTACGGGGATAATCCTGCATTCGATTTCGAGGATGATACGGGATTCAAAAATGAATATGGGTTGATTATCATGAGTATCGCAATAATCCTGGGGACGAGACCTGAGATCATCAAGATGTCCCCTATTATCAGGGAATGCGAGAAAAGAAAACATGATTTTTTCATCCTCCATACCGGGCAGCATTATTCCTATGAGATGGATCGGATATTTTTCGAGCAGCTTGAACTGCCTGAGGCAAGATATAACCTGGATATCGGATCTGCTAATCACGGGGATCAAACTGGTAGAATGCTGATGGAGATTGAGAAAGTGCTCATGCAGGTGATGCCCTATGCCGTGATCGTGCAGGGCGATACCAATACCGTACTGGCAGGTGCACTGGCTGCTGCCAAACTGGGCATTAAGGTGGCCCACGTGGAGGCAGGCCTGCGAAGTTATGACA
>JAGLWB010000358.1 GCA_023133655.1 Bacteroidales bacterium | reverse complement strand
CCATCCGTTGTCCGTCTCCCGTCTCCAATATCAAGGTTTATCAACCCAAAATTGTTGGTCGTTGCAGTATGTGTTTCCTGATAAACAGCAGGCCCATCTGCATCTCCTTGTAGAATGATGATCTTAATACTGACCTGCCGGTTACTAAGAATGTTTCCGGCAACATCTCTTGCAATAGCCTGATACTTAAATGCTTGTGGTGCCTGAGCAACAATTGAACATGTTACCAACACCATTCCAAAAAGAAGTAAAAATTTTTTCATAATAGTGAGTTTTTAGATTGTACAATAATAATGATTTAAAAGAAAGGGGTTGTAAAGATAATGCAAATATTTTAAAAAGTCAAGGTTTTTTTATAATGTGACAATATTAAGCAATTAAAAAAAAGGGAACCTATATATTGGCTCCCCTTTTTCTCCTGATGGTTATTCCCTTTATTGGATTGTCACAGTCCCTTGATAGTTTTTAATCATCATTGCTTTATCAAAGGTTCCGGTATTGGTTGTTCCGCTATAGGTTCCACCCTTAATCCATAACTCTCCATTTGTTGGTGTAGCAGAGTAACCTTCATCAATGGTATTATAAGGTGTTTTTAGATTACCATTTTCAGTACCGCTATAAGAGCCGTTAACATAGAAATAGTGTTGGGGTTGGCAGAATGGCATAGAATAGTCTATGCTTGGATCTCCTCCCGGGAAACCAGTGCTGAGGTCGTACCATCCATTACCTGCACTGTTCCATCCACAGTTCAAATGAAAGTATGGAGATTGTGTATCCCGGTAGCCATCAGCAAGAACCGTATGGGCACTACTGGAAGTAACAACCGGTAATCCGCCTAAAATGCTTGTTTGCATGTCTGATGCATAAGCTGAAGGTGCCCATATATTATAGCTGCCTTTATACCGGAAATAGGTATTCATAGAGGATGCTGAGGGCCATGCACATGAAATACCAACTTCATAATTCATATCAACAGCCACGCCACAATGATACATAAGATCCCCAACGTATGTATTGGTACTCGTGAGAGTGCTTGTGGGCATTAGAGACCAGTAGTATGTTTTTGTCCCAAAATTCACAGAGTGAGAATACTGTACTGCCCCCCAAACATCGTTATAACTGTGTGAACTATTACCCGTTACCGGCCAACTGTGGAAACGCATTTTTATTGCCATTGCTGTGGCAGTACATCCGGTAGGTATTCCGGCGGTACCACCGTTGTTGGCAATTACGGTTTCATTATAATACGTGCCCTGACCCCAAAGGGCTGTCTCCCATAGAAGGTAAACACTCCGGTCGTCAGTTGGCTCATCGAATTTGACTTTTTCCAGGCTTTCATGGATTTTAGATCGAAGCTGTTCCCAACCAGGGTGCGTATCTATTCCAAGATTTTCCCAGTAGGCAGGTATCCGGGTATTTAGGTAGTGCCTCATAAAGTTCAGTTCGGGATGGTCCCATCTGAATTCAGAAACCACATCGAAAGCAATAACCGGCAGTATCCTGTCGTCTCCCGGTATTATTACATATCCATTTGGGTAATAGGTGATTACATATGCAAGGACTGGCAGGTCAGGTGGTATATAATCCAGGAGTTGATCTTCCGCTATAAAATATTGGATCGTATGTAAAGGGATGTTCCTTAAGCATTCTTCTTTTTCGGCCGGATCGATGCTAAGGTAACCGGAGTTGAGCTCCATGGCATACCACAGGTCGGCAATAGCCAGCGCTTCAGTTTCATTAACGGTAGCTCCCATTGCTTTATTTGAAAAGGGCTGCCAGATACAGCATTGAGCCAGGACGAAGCAGATAATTGTATATATTATTTTTTGTTTCATTATTATCTCCTCCTTGATTTAGTGAAGTGAAACAAGTACAAAAACAAGGCCTTTTCCATCTTTCAGCGTGGTCATAGCCTTACCTATGATGGTACCATGGGCATTGGTGTGATCTGTTACTTTCATGGCATGCCCGGGAGTATTGGAGGTTGTTAATAAATCACCGGGCTCAATTGACCCGTAGGTAGCATCTGCAAGGCAATAGACCCTGCCAGCGAGCGCTACAGGGTACTCGCCATCTGCTATTGAATTTTCTTGTTTTATTACCAATCCCGTTTCAATATCGCCTGCGCCGCTAACCACCCCGGCAACACAGCGATCATAAGCTTTGTCAGAAACAATAAGTTTTCCCGGATGATCCTTATCAATAGACAATACCATGCCAGGTAATATTTCATCTTCAGAGATGATGTCAAATGGTTCGGCTATATCGCTACCTCCGGTGATTTGTAATTCCTGCGTTTTGATTCTCCCATCATCATTATAATCACCATCAATTTCAATTGTAGCTACACCTGAAGCATTATATAGCGTAATTTGACCCCCATCAGGGGCTGCACTCTCTTCCGGATCAATCATAATGGTTTGAGTATGGCCCGCATTATAAAAATGCATGGTGCCATCTGTGTCTATCCTGACTTCATCTTGACCACCATTTGAGCCGAAACCTTTAAATATGGGGCCTGAACCATCCTGGTCAATAATAAAAGCACAGTCGCTTCCATTTGCTTTGAAATAGCCAGCAATACCATTTCCTGTGGAAGAATTCTCTGCGTATACTGTTGCACCGGGAATACCACCTGCATAATTGTTGGTAAAGTATCCTGATTTTGAGGTACCTGTACTAACCTTAAGTTTTGCCTCCGGACTAGAATCTCCTATGCCAACATTACCCCCACTGAAATAGGTTCTCGTTAATGCATGGATCGTTAATTTGTCATCTTGATCTTCTTCCAGGTACACCCAATCCCCGTCTCCAAAATTCAATCTTGCCCCATAACCAAGGTTTCCTCCATCAGGCCCTATTAATCTAAGAACATCATCTGTACCGTCATTATTAATTGTTAAGGAATGAGTTAGTGTAGTTGTTCCAATACCAACATTCCCTCCATTAAAATAGGTTTTGCCATCTGAATCAATTTTTACTTTAATATCGCCATTTTGGTCATATAAATATAAAAGCACATCACCCCCGGCCGATACAAAATGGGCTTTTGTTGGATTACTTCCTCCAGTTGTATAAAAAGCTGCATAACCACCATGAACATGGAGCTTAGCAGACGGGTTTGTTGTTCCAATGCCAACATTCCCTCCGTTAAAATAGGTTGTGCCATCTGAATGAATTTTTACTTTAATAGCGTTATTTTCATCATATAAATATAAAAGTACATTACTGCCAGCCGATACAAAATGTGCTTTTGTTGGATTACTGCCTCCTGTTGTATAAATAGATGCATAACCACCTTGAACATGAAGCTTACTAGACGGGTTTGTTGTTCCAATTCCGACA
>JAGLWB010000357.1 GCA_023133655.1 Bacteroidales bacterium | reverse complement strand
GAGGGAAGATAAATGATATCAGATAAATGATAAATGATATCAGATATTACATTTAAGTAAAAAAATAATATTTTTAGATATGTACAAACCGGTAAAAATTACGGATCATATTTATTGGGTTGGTGTTAATGACAGAAGGACACATTTATTTGAGAATATCTGGCCATTAGAAAAGGGTGTTTCTTACAACTCTTATCTTATTGTTGATGAGAAAGTGGCCCTTATTGATACGGTTGAAATCAGTAAAATGAATGATTTTTTTGAAAAGATTGAGTCAGCTATTGGCGACAAAAAGGTTGACTATCTGATAATTAATCATCTTGAACCTGACCATTCAGGCGCTATTAAAGCTACCATTCAAAGATACCCTGAAATACAGATAGTTGGAAACAAGCAAACATTCAAAATCCTGAATGAATTTTACGGAATAAAAAATAATCTTTACGAAATCACACGTGATACCCAAATAGATCTCGGCAAACATCAATTGTCATTTTTTATCACACCTATGCTCCATTGGCCAGAAACAATGATGACTTACGAACAAACGAATAAAATTATCTTTTCAGGAGATGCATTCGGAAGTTACGGAACACTCGATGGAGGCGTTATTGACGAAGAGCTTAATACCAATTTTTATGACGAAGAAGTGAGCCGTTATTACTCCAATATCGTTGGAAAATATTGGAATCCTGTTCAAAAGGCTCTTTCGCTTCTCAAAAACACACAAATAAACATAATCGCATCCACTCATGGACCTGTGTGGAAAAGGGATGTAAAAAAAATTGTTGCTTTGTATAACAAGTGGAGCCGCTTCGAGGCTGACACCGGTGTGGTTATCGTTTACGGGTCTATGTATGGAAATACTGAGAAAATGGCTGAGATCATGGCCAGGGTTTTAAATGAAAATGGAATAAAGGAGATCAGGATCTACGATTCTTCTAAAACACATATCTCATACATCATTAATGATATTTTCAAATATAAAGGCACTCTTTTTGGTTCCAGCACCTATAACGGTATTATTTTCCCACCAATGGGAAATATTTTAAGTAAAATCATTAATACAGGGGTTAAAAACAGGCTTTTGGGCATATTTGGTTCAGCTACATGGGGAGGCGGTGCTGTAAAAGCACTTGAAGATTTTGCTGAAAAGATGAAGTGGGATGTTGTTGGTGACCCGGTCCAGGCCAGAGGTGCTCCTGATATTTCTGACATAGAGAAATGTGAAGAAATTGCACGAATAATGGCCAAACAGTTATTAAATTAAATCGTTAATCTTATTGCCTGGCTCGCTCCGAAAATTCCTCATTGAAAATATAAATCAGGCGGAAAGTCCAATAATTATTGTACTGGTTTCTTGTCCATGAATCGTTACTAAAAGGAGGGTTATACACACGCGTACGAATTTTTTTCAATGAATAGGCATACCTGACATTAAATTTCAATTGCTTATAAATGCGGAAGCGCAGATCAACCATGGCATTATAATCATTTTTACTATACGGTCCTTTATTAAGTGTAGTAGATTCCACCCTGTTGCCATGCTCATATTCTTCAACATGGACCAATCGTCCCCATGAAAATCCGGCCCCAAAAATCACCTTATCCTTGTCATTGAAATGTACCAATACCGGAACCTCAAGATAATTTAGCCTTAGTCTATATTCACCTGTTAGTGAATCATTATTGCGAGGACCCTGATAAGATCCTTTTTGTGAGTAAATAGTCTCAATTGATGCTTCCCAGTGACCAGCAAATGGAACAATAGCAGCTGCACCCAAATTGATTCCTACTTTATTAAACCCATATATTTCATCTCCATCAACCTGTGAAAGGTTCATGCCTGCTAACACAGCACCCTTAATAACCTGAGCATGCAAATATCCCGTACCACAGAAAACAAGTACTACAACAAATAAATAAAAAAAACACCTAATCCCTCTCATCAATTATATAATTTCGCATATCGTTATTCGCTATTCGGATAACTTGTCCGCCCTTTGGCGGATCGTATATCCTTTCTCTTTTCTCTTTTCGCTTCTCACTTTTCGCTTCTTACTTTTCGCTTTTCTCTTCCTATCCATATCACCCCTAACGGGGTTTTTATATCTGAATTAATCTCTTCTTTCTACCAATATCAGGCTCCTACGGAGCCCCAAAACAAATTCGCATATCGTTAATCATTATTCGTAAATCGTATATCTTTTGTCTTCATCCCTCAACATCCTTCATCGATAGCCCAATCCTTTTTCTCTCCATATCAACATCCATTACCTTTACTTTTACTTTCTGGTTTAATCTAAGCACTTCACCAGGGTCACGAATGAATTTATTTGATATTTTACTTATGTGAACAAGTCCATCCTGATGAACCCCAATATCAATAAAAGCTCCAAAGGCTGTAATATTTGTAACAATACCCGGAAGGATTATCCCTACTTTCAAATCCTTGATTGAGCGCACTTCTTTGTCAAACTCAAATAATTCGAAACGTTTTCTAAGGTCTCTTCCCGGTTTGGCCAACTCTTGCATGATATCATTCAGGGTAGGTAAACCAACAAACTCAGTAACAAATTCTCCAAGATTAATTTTTTCTCTCAGCTTTTCATTTGCTATCAATTCACTTATGGAGGCCCCTACCCTCTCAGCCATTCGATTTACTATATCATAGCTCTCCGGGTGTACTGCTGAACTGTCTAAGAGATTTTCAGCATTAGATATCCTCAAAAACCCGGCAGCCTGTTCAAATGCTTTTTCACCAAAACGGTCCACATTTTTTAACTCCTCCCGTGAGGTAAATATTTCGTGTTGTGTTCTATAATCAATAATATTCTGGGCTAATACAGGCCCCACGCCTGAAACATAAGTTAAAACCTGCTTACTGGCTGTATTTACCTCGACACCAATAGCATTAACACATGAAATAACAACATCTTTCAAACTCTCCTGCAGTGCACTTTGATTCACATCGTGCTGATACTGACCAACTCCAATAGATTTTGGATCAATTTTAACGAGTTCAGCCAATGGGTCCATTAATCGTCTGCCAATAGAAACTGCCCCTCGGACTGTAATATCATATTCAGGAAATTCTTCACGGGCGATAGCTGAAGCTGAGTAAACTGATGCACCACTCTCATTAACCATGATTGCAATCACATCTTTCCCAAAACGGATACGCCTGATGAAGTATTCTGTTTCTCTTCCGGCAGTGCCATTGCCAATAGCGATAGCCTCAATCTTATAAGCATCAACAAGGCTGGTGATTTTATGCATTGCAAGCCTTGTCTCATTTTGTGGAGGATGTGGGTAAATAGTTTCATTATGCATCAGGTTTCCCTGTTTGTCGAGGCATACTATTTTACATCCGGATTTGAAGCCTGGATCAATTGCCAACACATTCTTTTGGCCCAATGGAGAAGCCAATAATAACTGCCGGAGATTATCTGCGAACACAACAATAGCAGCTTCATCTGCTTTACTTTTAGCCCATGATCTGATTTCAGTTTCAAGTGATGGTCGCAAAAGACGTTTATAAGAGTCTTTAAGTGCCAGCATAACCTGTTCAGAACAAGTTGCGCTCCCTTTGACAAACACTCTCTCTAATCTTGAATAAGCTTCTTCTTCAGGAGGGAAAACCGTTACCTTTAAAAAATTCTCCTTTTCGCCTCTGAAGATAGCCAGTATCCGGTGTGATGGTGCTTTATTCAGTAATTCGGAATGATCAAAATATGCTTTATATTTTATTCCATCCTCTTCTTTTGCTTTTTTGACTTTCGATTTCAGTATCGCTTCCCGAAAAAACAAATTCCTTAGAATCTCTCTGGCTTTGCCATGCTCATTCATCCACTCTGCAGCAATATCCCTGGCACCTTTAAGGGCTTCCTCTTCGTTATTAATACCCTTCTCCTTATTGACAAATTGGGTAGCTTTTTCATAAATATCATCTGACTTTTGGGCCATAATCAACCTTGCCAATGGCTCAAGCCCTTTTTCCTTTGCAATA
>JAGLWB010000356.1 GCA_023133655.1 Bacteroidales bacterium | reverse complement strand
TTATTGCATTGTATCAGGCACCCGGTTCGAATGCTGTTGAATTGGCTGAAAATGTTATCGCTGAAATGGAAATCCTGAAAAACAGTTTTCCGGAAAGTATAAAATATGACGTTTCATTAGACTCAACGGCACCGATTACAGCAGGTATCAGGGATATTGTTATTACCTTATTCATAGCACTCATTTTAGTGATTCTGGTGGTTTTTATTTTTATTCAGGATTGGCGGGCAACCCTCATCCCGACACTGGCAATACCTGTTTCATTAATTGGTGCATTTATTTTCTTTCCGGCTCTCGGGTTTAGCATCAATGTCCTTTCATTACTCGGACTGGTATTGGCTATTGGAATTGTAGTAGATGATGCTATTGTTGTTGTAGAAGCTGTCCAGGTAAATATTGCAAAAGGTATGAATTCCAAAGAAGCAACATTGGATGCGATGCGGAAGGTAACTGCTCCCGTAATAGCAACTACGTTGGTGTTGATTGCAGTATTTATTCCTGTTGCCGGAATGGCGGGTATCACCGGTAGGTTGTATCAACAATTCGCCATTACAATTGTTGTTTCTGTTATAGTATCTTCTGTTAATGCTCTTACACTGAGCCCTGCTTTATGTTCAATTTTATTAAAAGAACCCACTACCTATAAAGGCCCTCTTGGTTGGTTTTTTGGAAAATTCAATAAGGGAATGGAGAAAACGACCGACTCTTATTTGAGTTTTTCCAGTATAGTAGCCCGCAAACTAAAGCGTAGTGTTGTTTTTATTTTAATCATGACACTAGCTGCAGGCATATTTGGGAAATTAGTTCCCGGAGGGTTTATTCCTGAAGAAGACATGGGTTATTTCTTTGTCAATGTGCAATTACCAAACGCTGCCTCCCTTCAAAGGTCTGATGTAATTGCCAAAGAGATTGAAACCATTCTATTAAATTATCCTGAAGTTAAATATGTTACAAGTGCTACAGGCTATAGTTTATTGTCGGGTTCAATGTCATCCAACACTGGCTTTATGTTTGTATCAATGACCGACTGGTCAGAGAGAAACTCAACGGCAAAAGAGATTATTCAAAAAATCAATATAGAACTTGCACACAAGATTAAAGGAGCCCGGGCATTTGCCTTTGGCCCTCCAGCCCTTCCTGGGTTAGGTAATGGTTCCGGTTTTAGTATAATGATTCAGGACAAAGGGGGTAACGACCCGTCATACTTATCTCAAAATACTATGAAATTTATTCAGGCGGCTAATGCAAGGCCTGAAATCGGAAATGCCTTTACAACTTTTCAGGCTATGGTACCTCAGCGTTTTATGGATATTGACAAAGAAAAAGCCTTAAAACTTGGCATTTCATTAAACGATTTGTATACCACGGTTGGTGCATTTATGGGGGGAGCGTATGTAAATGATTTTACCCGGTTTGGGCGTTTGTATAAAACATACATTCAAGCCGAACCGGAATATAGAGTAAAGGAGAGTCAAATCAATAATTTCTTTATAAAAAACAAGGATGGCAATATGGTCCCTTTGGCTACCATTGCAACCATAGTACCCATTTCAGGTCCTGATTACACCAACAGGTTTAACTTATTCAGATCGGTTGAAGTGACTGGTTCACCAGCCAAGGGCTACACATCTGCTGAAGCAATGAAAGCCCTGGAAGAGGTTGCTACTGAAGTGTTACCTCATGATATGAGTTATAGCTGGAATGCAATGTCATACCAGGAAAAGAAAGCTTCGGGTTCATTGGGTATCATACTTACTTTCTCATTGCTTTTTGTATTCTTGATTTTATCAGCACAATATGAGAGTTGGTCATTGCCGCTCAGTATTTTATTAGGGACTCCATTTGCAATTTTCGGAGCATTGTTTGCACTCTGGGCTGCTAGGTTATTTAGCCCAGCCTTCGAAAATAATATTTTCGCCCAGATTTCATTTGTTATGTTGATCGGTATGGCAGCGAAGAATGCCATATTAATCGTAGAATTTGCCAACGAAGAATTTAAGAAAGGAATAAGTCTTTTTGATGCAGCTCTTAAGGCTGCAAAATCGAGGTTCAGGCCTATATTAATGACGGCTTTCTCTTTTATTTTTGGTGTATTTCCATTGGTTATTGCATCCGGATCGGGTGCTGAAGCTCGTAAGGTTATGGGAATGGCATTATTAGGAGGAATGACACTTGCAACATTGCTTGGTGTCTTTATGTATCCTATGCTGTTCGTTCTTATTGGTAAAATTGCGGGATATGAGAAAAAGAGAGGCCTCACTTAAAACACACACAAATTATGTAATATGAAAAAAAATATAATTTTCATCCTGGTAATCCTTATCTTCCTCTCAGGTTGTATGCTCGGCCCGAATTACCAGCGGCCGGTTGTAACAGCACCCACAGCATTTCGTTACGACAGCCTGATGGCAGATACAATATTGAACCTGAAATGGTGGGAATTATTTAAAGATGAGCAGCTTCAGAAGCTTATTCATATTGCTTTGAAAAATAATAAAGATGTATTAACAGCAGCTGCACGCATTGAGGAAGCCAGGGCAGTAGTGGGTTATAATAAGGCCGATTTGTACCCTTCATTTGGTTATAGTGCTGATGCCTCAAGGACAAACCTTCCCGGAAATCAAACAGTCGATCCAACCAATTCCTTTTTTATAGCCCCGGGGCTTAGCTGGGAAATTGATTTCTGGGGCAAATACCGCAGGTCAACAGAAGCAGCCAGAGCTGATTTGCTCTCAACTCAATTCGGCCACCGGGCCATTCAACTGGCTTTAATATCGGAAGTGGTCAGCACTTACTTTCTTTTATTGGATTATGATGCCCGCCTGAAAATTTCAAAACAAACCCTTGCATCAAGAAAAGAATCGGTATGGATTATTCAACAACGGTTCGATAAGGGGATTGTTCCGGAGATCGATCTGAATCAGGCAGAAATACAGGAAGCTATTGCAGCTGCGTCCGTTCCATATTATGAAAGAAATACTGCTCAAACCGAAAACGCACTTAGCATCTTACTTGGGCACAATCCCGGGCCTGTTGAAAGAGATCATTCATTAACAAACCAAATGTTGCCCCCTGATATCCCCGCAGGATTGCCATCAGAACTTCTATTACGGCGCCCGGATATTTTGCAGGCTGAGCAAACCCTTGCAGCCCAAAATGCCATGATAGGTGTTGCTCAGGCCCAACGCTTGCCGTCTATCAGCCTGACAGGTTTTCTGGGTCTTGCAAGTCCTGAATTGAGTACAATGGTTTCGGGAGATGCTGTTGCCTGGTCGATGAGTGCAGGATTACTGGGGCCAATTTTTAACTTTGGAAAAAATAAAAGACGGGTTGAAATTGAAAAGCAGCGAATGATACAGGATAGTCTGCAATATATCCAAACCGCATTGAAGGCATTCAGGGATGTTGAGGATGC
>JAGLWB010000355.1 GCA_023133655.1 Bacteroidales bacterium | reverse complement strand
TGGAAACCGGATTAAACAATGAATTTTCACTAATCAATAGGTTTCATTGTGGTAATAGTTATTGTGGTGATATCACTATTAATTCCAACAGAATGTTTTTATCAACTTCAAGTGGAGTATTAATTTATGATTTAAATAATCCTGAAAATCCTGAATTAATAGGTATTGCAAGTGCTTATATTACCATTCCAAGAGCTTCTATCATTTCAGATACCCTATTAATAGTTACCTGCGAGGAGAATGCGATTTTATTTAATATTTCCAATCCATATCAACCGGAATATTTATCAAATATATCTTACGCATTTAACCGAAATAATACATATGCCTTATATGAAAATATTTTGTATGGATTTTATCAGGGAGGTTATAGCGGTCCTCAATATCTGATGGGGTATGATATTTCTGATCCGGAAAACCCATTTTTATCCGTTGCTCTGCAATTAAGTCCGGATTATCAAGGACCCTGGCCTGATGATATGGTGTCTAAAGACAATTATTTATTTGTTGGCTTCAACGATACCTTAAAAATTTATGATATATCAGCTTCCGATACCATTATTCACTTGACTCAATTCCCGGTAGCAAATGAAATTTGTAATATTCAATTGGATGAAAACACAGCTTACATTGCTGCATTAGATACCGGTATTTTTATATTTGATATTTCCAACATTTTCACGCCCGAATTATTAGGAATTTACGACCAACCCGGATTTATTGAAAAATTTAAAGTTAATAATGATTACATATTCTGTGGACTTGGTAATAAGGGATTTAGAATTGCAGATAAATCAGACCTGCAAAACATTCAGGATGTCTATGAATATACACAAACAGATGCCGCTTATTCTGTGCATATTAGAAACAACCTGGCTTATTTCGGCATGAAAGAATCCGGTTTGCAAATTGTTGATCTCACAAATATTTTTGAACCCCTTGAGTATGGGAATATTGAAACTCTTCCAGGTATTGAGGTCATTGAATCAATTCCAGGATATATATTTTGCATGGAACAATATGATTCTATAATACATATTGTAACTGTTTCTGATTCTATTAATCCGCAACAAGTTGGCGAAATACAAGCCGAACATCATTGGATACTAGACTTCTGTATTGACCAAAACCGTTTATTTATACTTGACAGCTTAGAATATATTGAAATGTATGACCTGTCATTACCTGAATCTCCCGTTTTGCTCACTACTTTTCAAGAAAAGAGTACGCGTATTGCCGTTAAAGATTCTTTAATGCTTTTATGTGAAAGCTTTATTGACTGGCCTTCACCTAGTGAAAGTAAATTGAAGCTGTTTATCATCAATGATAATAATATTTTTTTGCACGACGAAATAATTTTAGGTGATTATTCGAAACGACCTTCTCAAATAGATATAGATCATCCAAATATTTATATCCGTTCAAGTGAAGGATTGATCGTACTGAATATCGATAGTAACAATTATCTCTCAATTTGCGATGAGATTAGTTGGAATGGACTTACCAAAGATTTGGCTTATAATGATACATATATTTACCTCACCGGCTATTTTGCAGGTACCAGTAAAGTTTTCATCATTGATAAAACAGACCCTTATAACCTATCGGTTTTTCAAGTATTTGAAAGAGGATTTAAAGATTTGGCTTCTTTTGGTAATTATTTATGTTGTACTGCTGCTGCTGCTGGTTATTATTTTTATGGCAATGATGTTGGCGGGTTTGAAAAAATCCCTTCAAAAAAAGATGAATTTAATATTAGTTGCTATCCAAATCCTTGCAACCAATCTACCACAATTTATTTTACAATTCCAAAAAATAAGAAATCGAAACTTGATATTTATAATTTATCAGGTCAAAAAATAATAGATTTTGACATAACAAATAAGAACAAATTAATTTTGGAAACTAATAGCTTTATCTCAGGTATTTACTTGTATAAAATTTCAACAAATGAGCGTTCATCTATTAAAAAACTTGTTGTTACGAGATAAAAAACTGGAAATATAAAAAAAGGATGACATCCTTCGCTGGAGGATATCATCCCTTTTTTTGAGCAAGGTATATTTATAATCGAATTAATTGCACATAAGAAAATGAAAAGGGGATTTACAATATTAGTTTTATTATTCTTTTACATGAGCGTAAATTGCCAATCATTTTGGGGAATAAATTCAGGTTTACAATTCACAAAATATGTGGTATTTACAGAAGATTGGATGAATGGTAGTAGCAGTGCTTCAAATCCCGATTTTACAGTTGGTTTTGTTTATAAATATGGGCATAAAACTTCACTTGGTCTTAAAATTAATGCAGAATATGTTAGAAAATCTTTTTCATATATATATAGCTTCCACAATTATACATATTCAAAAAGTGTAAATAATGACTATAAATCAGATTGTATCTTTATTAACCTCAATTCAGAAATTGGAGGAAATTATTCAATAACCCATTTAAATCTTGGGTTTTATGTGGGATTATTATTAAACCCGAAAAAACACACAACCATAAGCTATTATCCATATTGGGGACCCAATGCTCCATCTTCTCATATAATTGATTCCAAAGCTGATGAACTTGCCCGGGTAAATGCAGGTTTTCTATTTGGCGTTGGTTTAACAATTCCAATTAACACATTAATCCTTATTACCATAGACTCAAATATAGAATACGGATTAACCAATTTTATTGTTAAAAACCGTAAGGCTGGCTATCCTTTTGCGGATAAAGTTCTTCTAAGAGCAGTAGATTGTAAATTAGGAATTGTTTTTAATTTAAAAAAGGATAATTAATGGTGTGCAGCAAACAAGCCGTTACAAATAACAGAATCGGCCGAAAGTAATCTGCATCTCGTTACCCAACTCGTAATCCTTAATCCGAGAAACTAAAAGTATCTCCTATACAAAAGATACTCATTAACATATTCCCTGATTCCTTCTTCAAGCGTATAAAAAGAGAAATTGTAATCGATCATACGTAATTTCTCCATGTTGGCTTCGGTGAAATATTGGTATTTTTCCCGGATATCAACAGGTGTGTCGATAAATTCAATATTCTCTTTTTTTCGAAGCGCATGGAAGGTGGCGCCCGCCAGATCAAGGAACGTACGGGCTTGTCCGGTTCCTAGATTATATAAGCCAGACATCGGTTTTTGGGTCATTAAAAAGTACAAGACTTTAACAACATCCTTTACGTAAATAAAATCACGTAATTGTTTTCCGTCTTCAAAGCCCGTTTTGTGTGACCGGAACAATTTGATAGTGCCGGTTTCATTGATTTGGTTGAAAGCATGGAAAATTACAGATGCCATCCGTCCTTTATGAAATTCGTTTGGCCCATAAACATTAAAAAATTTCATTCCGGCCCAAAAAGGAGGTTGATCAACCTGTTTCAAAACCCATTTGTCAAATTCATTTTTCGATTCGCCATATGGATTTAATGGCTTGAGTTTCTCAACAATATTATGATCATCATTATAACCCTTCTCTCCCAACCCATAAGTAGCTGCCGAGGAAGCATAAATCAAGGGAGTCTCAAATTTAGTACAGATTTGCCAAACATCTTTTGAGTAGTTCAGGTTTAGTTTGTCAAACACAGATTTGTCAAATTCAGCAGTGTCTGTTCTGGCACCAATGTGAAACACAAACTCTACATCCTGGTTATGGCGGTTGAACCATTCATGAAAATGGTCGCGGTCAACTTTTTCTCGAAACGATTTCTTTTCGAAGTTCCCTCTTTTTTCCTCTTTTGAAAAGTCATCGACAAGAATAATATCCTTTATTCCTTTGTTGTTTAGCTTGCCAACAAGACAACTTCCGATAAATCCTGCAGCGCCTGTTACTATTATCATATTAGCTTTTTTGTTTATTGCTGTACTTGATACTTGATGCTTGGTGCTTG
>JAGLWB010000354.1 GCA_023133655.1 Bacteroidales bacterium | reverse complement strand
CATTGCTACGGGAGTTGGGCAAACAAAAAGGCATGTTAGGGCAGATATTTATTAAATCCCAGAATGAAATACAGGACCCTGCCAAGTTGTACAAGATCATCGACATGATTGACAGCGAGAACTGGGTCATGATGGGAGCTGATGTGAAAGGCGACATTTACGAAGGCCTGCTTGAAAAGAATGCAGAAGATACCAAAAGCGGAGCAGGGCAATATTTTACACCCAGATCACTTATTAAGGCAATGGTGGAGTGCATAGCACCCGAGCCATTAAAGACAATTACTGACCCGGCTTGCGGAACCGGGGGCTTCTTTTTAGCAGCCTATGACTACCTGCTTCCCCACCACCAATTGGATAAGGAACAGAAGGATTTCCTTAAACACAAAACATTTTCAGGAAATGAGATAGTTCCCAATACCCGGAGGTTATGCCTGATGAACATGTTCCTTCATAACATCGGTGAAATGTCCGGAGAATCCATGGTCTCACCCAACGATTCACTTCTTGCTGATACTGGCGATCGGTTTGATTATGTACTGACCAATCCTCCGTTTGGCAAAAAAAGTTCCATGACAATTACCAATGGAGAAGGTGTTCAGCAAAAAGAAGATATGCACTATAACCGGCAGGACTTTTGGGCAACGACCTCCAATAAACAACTTAACTTCGTACAGCATATCAGAACCATGCTAAAGACCACCGGAAAAGCTGCTGTTGTTGTTCCTGATAATGTTCTTTTCGAGGGAGGGGCAGGTGAAACCGTCCGTAAGAAAATATTGCAAAACACAGACCTCCACACAATACTCAGATTGCCTACTGGTGTGTTCTATGCCCAGGGAGTTAAAGCTAACATCATTTTCTTTGACAATAAACCAGCGAGTAAAGATCCTTGGACAAGGGAGATTTGGTTTTACGACCTTCGCATCAACAAACATTTCACCCTAAAAACCAATCCTCTAAAATACGAAGACCTGAAAGATTTCATTGACTGCTACAATCCCGAAAACAGGCACCAGCGTAAAGAAACCTGGTCGGAGGATAATCCGGACGGTAGGTGGAGGAAATACACCTATGAAGAAATTCTTGCCCGCGACAAAACCAGTCTTGATATATTCTGGATAAAAGATAAAAGTCTTGCTGATTTAGATAATCTTCCTGATCCGGACGTATTGGCTGA
>JAGLWB010000353.1 GCA_023133655.1 Bacteroidales bacterium | reverse complement strand
TCTTCTGACTTTCCGGATTATGGCACCACAAGCATTGCATCGGGCAACCCTTAAAAAAGATAGTCGTCCGGATACCCGGGCCATCATGAATGGCGTAGTGTTTAATGTCGAAAATAATTCCTTTCAAAATATTAGCTGAACCTTATATAAAATGCCTGGAAACAGATTGAAACTCGCTTTTAGCTCTTCGCTTCTCTTAAAATTTTCTCTTTCAACTCTTCACCAATAGCAATCGGGTTTCCTTCATCATCAATTTTTACAAAAGTCATTTTTGTTGAACAAACGGTCTCTTCCAGGTTTGTGTAAAAGTTAAACCGATTGGCATTTATCAAAAGCGAAATAGAGCTTTTCCCGACATGCTTTACCTCTCCGTAAATCCTTACGTGATGACCCATTTTTACTGGCTTTTTAAAAATCACCTCTTCCATTTTCAGCGTGATCATATTGGGGGTACAGCATAAATAGCTGGCAAATGAAGCGCCCGCTTCGTCGAGCCATGAAAGCATAGCACCACCAAAGAGGTTACCATTTACTCCGATATCACTTGTTTTACAAACTTTTGTTGAGATGTATTTCATGGTATGTTTTTGTTACAAATATAGGAAAATAGCTACACGGTTTAAAGTTCAAAGTTCAAGGTTCAAAGTTCAAGGTTTAATATGGAAAATCGACAATTGACAATTGACAATTGACAATGAAAATTGGGGCTACACGAAATGGAGGCGGATAACTACGGCTTCAATTTTTTTAACACTTTCGATTCTACCCAGTAAATATCAGAACTCCCATTCAGTGGTTCTTTGGTAATAATATTGGCAGTGTCTTTATAAATCAAAGGAACGCTTTTATAGGAAGTGTCATTCTTCAAATCCTCAATGGTTAAATTTAATGGATTACCTGTTGAAGCAAAAAAGAAATACTTCCCTCCCGGTGTAAAGTGCGGGGATAGCTCCTGTTCCGGCGTATTGAAGCCCTCACCAAGGTTTACCGGCTCACTCCAGTTATCATCTTCATCCCTGAAGCTGACGTAATAGTCGCTGTCGCCAAACCCATCTTCACGGTAAGCAGAGAAGATCAAAATAGATTCATCACGATTGATGCAGGCATTAAAAGGGTTATCTTTTGAATTTATGATCTCGGGCAATTTTTCCGGCTCCTTAAACCTGCCACTATCAAACCGGGCCCTGTAAATATCACTGCGCGTCATTGCTGAATCATTGCGGACAAAATACAAAGTGCCATTTCTCGTAACAGAGGGATATGCCTCCAGATTTTTGGTATTGACCGGCGCTCCGATATTTTGCGGTTCACTCCAGCCCTCCATTGATTTAAATGTATACCAGATATCAAAATCATATTCACCTTTTTCTTCCTCATCCACCGGTCGATTGGAGATAAAATACAAACCTCTGCTCCGCCAGGCAAAACAAGGCTCCATATCATTGTATTCGCCTGAGAAAGAAGCTACTTCAGGCTCAACCCAATGATCATCTTCCTCATAAGTATGCATAATAACATATTTATTATCGGTGAA
>JAGLWB010000352.1 GCA_023133655.1 Bacteroidales bacterium | reverse complement strand
CCCATTTATGTGCACTATCACCAAGAATGGTGCGGTTTGTGTACAGGTAGCCATCATCCTCCTGTGCTTCACCAAAATAATATACCAACGTGTCAATGTAAGCTTCCAGGTCAGGATCAGGATCAGTTTGAATAGAATAACAGGCTCCTTCAACAATTTTGAATACATCTGAGTCATCAAATGGATAGAGTGAACAAAAGCTGCCATCCTCTAATCCGCCAGCTACTTTGAAGTTTTTTATTCTTCCTGTCTCCCTGGATTTTTCAAAGGCAATAGGAATAGTAACATCATGGTTTCGTTTTATCCTTGGTGCCCAGAATTCATCCGTTACTTTAACAGAGGTGAAGGGTACGGGTTGAATGGAATAATCGTTCATGGGTTTCATGCTGCTCATGCCAATCACAAAACCAATGATCATCAATAGCAATAGCCAGGGCATTAGCAGAAAAATCAATCTATTAATTACAGACATATCCTCGAAAATATCAACCCAGGGCCACAGCAATTATAGCACTAAGCATAAATATTGAGGCAAATTTAAACAATCCTAGATATATTTTCTCGGATGGTCTGAATAAATTTTATTGCCTTCATGATCAATTCCCCTTTTCATTGACGGAATTTGCCAGTAGGTCGACTATTTTATGAGAGGATCTTTTAATGTCACTTAATCAAACAAGAAGATATTATTTGATTTATCAGCATCCGGAATGGTTATATCACCAAGGGAAAGGTATATTATATTTTTGCTCTTTTCTAAATTGATAATAAATGTATCATTCCCCTCTTTCCAGGCTGAGGCGGCCTCATGAATTACCTCAGTGGAACCATCTTCCCTGAAAACAACCAAATGGATGGGAACAGGATAATGGCCTACTTTCTCAATTGTGACCTCATAACCGGAGTCATCAAGGGTCGCTGTCTTTATAGAAAGATCAGGATAGCCGTATTCAAAGAACCAGGGGTTGAACAACCAGTTCAGGTTTTGGCCACAAACGTCGTTAAGCGTGAAAAAGAAATCGTAAGGCATCGGATGTTTTCCATTCCATCTATTCATATATTCCTGGACAGTCCTTTTAAAACCATGATCACCAAGCACATCCATCAACATATAATAAAACATGGCTGTCTTGGTATAAGAATTAACCTGATACGTAGGAGAATTAATGAGGTATGAGTTTGTAATAATGGGCATATCTTCATCTTTTCCCATAATATGGTTATATGAGTCTGTAAAGAAAAAAGACGAACCAGTAATAGTATCAAGTACCGAAGATATCAGAAAATCACCCA
>JAGLWB010000351.1 GCA_023133655.1 Bacteroidales bacterium | reverse complement strand
GTGATGGTTGGATTTTCATTATCATTCACTGTCACGGTCTGGGTGCATTGTGCCGTATTACCAGCTCCATCTGTAACTGTCCATGTGACAGTAGTATTTCCTAATGGGAACGTAGCAGGCGCATCGTTGGATACATCAGCCACACTACAGTTGTCATCAGTGACAGGAGTGCCCAGAGCAACATTGGAAGCAGAACAAAGTCCATTGTCTGTATTGACAGCCACGTCAGCCGGGCATGTGATGGTTGGGTTTTCATTATCATCCACTGTCACGGTTTGTGTACATTGTGCCGTATTACCTGCACCATCAGTAACGGTCCATGTGACAATAGTGCTTCCTAATGGGAACGTAGTTGGTGCATCGTTAGATACATCAGCCACACTACAGTTATCATCAGTGACAGGATTGCCCAGAGCAACATTGGAAGCTGAACAAAATCCGTTGTCTGTATTTACAGCCACATCAGCCGGGCATGTGATGGTTGGGTTTTCATTATCATCTACAGTCACAGTCTGCGTACATTGTGCCGTATTACCAGCTCCATCAGTAACGGTCCATGTGACAATAGTATTTCCTAATGGGAAAGTAGCAGGCGCATCGTTGGATACATCCGCCACTGTGCAGTTGTCATCAGTGACAGGCGTTCCCAGTGCAACACTGGAAGCAGTACAAAGTCCGTTGTCTGTATTGACAGCCACGTCAGCCGGGCATGTAATGGTTGGGTTTTCATTATCAACCACTGTTACGGTCTGCGTACATTGTGCCGTATTACCGGCTCCATCAGTAACAGTCCATGTGACCGTAGTATTTCCTAATGGGAACGTAGCAGGTGCATCGTTGGATACATCAGCCACTGTACAGTTGTCATCAGTAACAGGAATGCCGAGTGCAACATTAGAAGCAGAACATAGTCCATTGTCTGTATTGACAGCCACGTCAGCCGGGCACGTGATGGTTGGATTTTCATTATCATCTACAGTCACGGTCTGTGTACATTGTGCTGTGTTGCCACTACCATCCGTAACTATCCATGTGACAGTAGTATTCCCTAATGGGAAAGTATCAGGTGCATCGTTAGATACGTCAGCCACTGTACAGTTGTCGTCAGTGGCAGGTGTTCCAAGATCAACGTTAGAGGCAAAGCACTCACCATTGTCAGTGTTGACAGAGACATCAGCCGGGCATGTGATGGTTGGATTTTCATTATCGATCACGATAATCGTTTGTATACAAGGATTACTAATATTACCACAATCATCTATAGCTGTCCAGGTAATTGTCGTTAAACCTTCAGGATATGGTTCGTTTAGTGCCAGCCCATCGCTTCTGATGCCTGAAATAGTGATGTTTGTACCTGAGCATTGGTCAGTAGCGCTGGCTGTTCCTGGGTTAATTGTAGCAGTACATAGCCCTTGATTTGTTGGAATATTAATTAAGTCGGCTGGACATACTATACTAGGAGGTATATTATCAACAATTGTAAAAGTAGCTGTAGCAGAGGTGTGGTTACCACAATCATCGCTAGCAGTAAATGTGACAGTAGCTGAACCAGTTTCCCCACAAAGATTGGATATCCCTGAAAAGTCATTTGACCAACTAATTGTACCACAATTATCAGAAGCAATGGCCCCTCCATTACTATTTAACCATGCATCAAGCTCGGACGTATTACCAGCTCCATCACACTCAACAGTTAGATCACTTGCATTGGTGATAATAATAGGCGCCTCATTATCTTCCACAGTAATGATTTGGGTAAATACTGTAGAGATATTACCACAACCATCATCAGCAGTCCATGTTCTTGTTCTGGTATATTCGGCAGCGCATACCCCTGGCGTTGTATCATCACTTTGCAAGGTAACAGTTACTGTTCCACAGTTATCAGTAGCGGTAGGTTCCATAGCCAGTGCATTGGCCAGCCCTGTAACATCATCACAGTCAAGAGTCACATC
>JAGLWB010000350.1 GCA_023133655.1 Bacteroidales bacterium | reverse complement strand
AATGCCTATGAAAAGAAACAGTGAAAAGTATCACATTGCGATGCTTTTTGCAAAAGGTGAAGTATTGTTGCTTCAAAACGCCTGAAAATCTGTAAAATTTTAAAATGAGCAAATGTAAAACAAACTTAAATTACTCTAACTAATGAAAAATAACAATTTAAAATTCGCAAAAAAAATGGAGACACGTTATCGTCTATTTAAACTGTTCTCCTGTATGGTAATAATACTGATTTATATCAGTTTATTGCCATTGAAAGCACATTCTACCGGTTCTTTATCCGAAACCGTTATTACCCAGGAAAAAGTTACCATTTCAGGTACGGTAAAGGACGAGAACGGAGAAACTCTCCCGGGAACAACTATCCTGGAAAAAGGAACCAATAATGGTACCATAACTAATGCGGAAGGAAATTATTCTATTTCCGTCGAACAAGGAGCTGTTTTAGTCATTTCCTTCGTTGGGATGGAGACGCAAGAGGTTTCAATCGGTAATCAAACCACCATTGACATTGTATTAATTCAAGCTGCAATAGGTTTGGATGAGGTTGTGGCGATTGGATACGGTTCCCAATCCAGGCGATTCCTTACAACTTCTATTGCAAAAGTTGATGGGGATGTACTGGAAAATATCCCGATTAGCAGTGTTGGAGAGGGTTTAAAGGGCAAAGTGCCAGGAGTCAGAATTTATTCTAATAATACGGCACCCGGAGCAGATCCCATTATCAGAATTCGTGGAGGATCCTCTATCAACAAAAGCAATGCTCCTTTAATATTAATTGATGGAGTCGAACTGAATTTAAGTGACATCAATCCTCATGATATTGAGTCAATTGAGGTTCTTAAAGACGCAGCATCAACGGCAATCTACGGATCCAGAGCTTCAAATGGAGTAATATTGGTTACTACAAAACGTGGAACCCTTAATAAAGCCCCAAGGATCACATTTCAGACAAGCCTGGCACGACAGGAAATTGAAAGGTTTTATAATTTCCTGAATGCCGCAGAGTATCTTTCACTCACCAGACCTCTTGTTGCAGAGAGTCCATTCCCCGAGCGGAATGATATTTCGGGTTATTCTGCCAGTTCAGGGAATGACGAAAATTCGGTCTATACTACCCGTTTTCTGCAGCCGGGAGAATCGGTGCCTGAAGGATGGGAGTCAATGCCGGATCCTCTTGATCCTTCCAAGACTTTGATTTTTAAGGACAGTGATATGAAAAGTATCCTTTTTAATCCTGCGCTATGGCAGGATTATAATTTAGGAATTGACGGTGGGGCAGATGCTTTAAGGTACTCCGGAAGTATAGGATACACAACTGATGAAGGTGTTGGTCTTGCAACAGGATGGGAACGGTTCAGTGCAAGAGTAAATGCAGATGCCAATATCTCTTCCAAACTGAAGCTGTCGACGAATTTCTCTTATACGCAAAGTTCAACTGAAGAGTATTACAATCAGAGGAATGTTATAATCCGCGGCCTTTCAAATCCTCCGACACACAGGTTATACTGGGAAGACGGAACACCGGCTGCGGGAAATAATAAAAGTATGCCTAATCCTTTATGGAATGAATACACAAGAGATGAAAACCGTAAAGATCAGCGACTTATCTTGGGAAGCGGGCTGGATTGGAACATCATTGACAAACTCCATGTAAATATTTCCGGTTCACTGTACACACGAACCTGGCAAAGGGATTATTTTGAGCTGGCCCATGAATATAACAGCTCCCGGCCTGCGGAATCGGAATTTTCCCAAACCCGGAAATCGCAGTTTGAAGCCTATTTCTCCTACAATAAAACATTTGGAAAGCATTCGTTATCGGCCGTTGCAGGGTATTCTTATTTAGATATTTTTAACAAAGATCTGAAGGCTTCAACACTGGGTTCCAGCACTGATAAAATCCAAACCCTGAATGCCGGACCCGAGAAATCTGAAGCAAGCAGTGAAATTCATGAAGAAACTTTGATTGGTTATTTTGGCCGGATTAACTATGATTTCAACAAGAAGTATCTGGTTTCTGCAGTTTTCCGCAGAGACGGTTCCTCAAAATTTGTGGAAGGAAATCAATGGGGCTTTTTTCCGGGTGTTTCAGCCGCATGGATAATATCTGAAGAACCTTTTTTCGACAAAATTAGCCCGGTAAGTCTGTTAAAATTCAGGACAAGTTATGGGCAAATGGGTAATAATTCCGTTGGTTTGTATGACGCCCAGGGAAGGTTTTCGGCTGACTACATTTATGATGGCAATGCTGGGATCCGGCCAACTGCAATGCCAAACCAGAATCTTACCTGGGAAACATGCACACAGTTGGATGCAGGTTTTGACATGGGGCTTCTCAATGACAGGATTGTTATTATTGCTGACTATTTCACAAAAATTACTGAGAACCTGTTATTCAGTAAGCTACTTCCCAATACCTCAGGCTTCTCTTCCGTACAAACAAATATAGGAGAAGTTAAATTCTATGGCTTTGATTTCAACATATCTTCAAACAACATCAGGACCAGTGACTTCGAGTGGAATACAAATTTTACATTGAGCTTTGTGAAAAATGAAGTCTTGAAACTCCCAGAAAACGGAAGGGACAAGAACAGGATTGGCGGATATGTTTTGGGTGACGGAGAGGAATACGGAGAGGAATATGGTGGAATTGCAGAAGGAGAGCCGCTGTACAGATATTATGCCTATATGGTCGATTATATAATTCAGACCCAGGAACAAGCAGACAATGCGTTATTTGACCAACTATCCAGGGGATGGGATCCGGCTGATGGCAAAAAGATCAAAGGAAGGAAATTCCCTGGTGATTATGAATGGGTGGATCGCGATGGAGATGGTAAGATCAGTTCTCTGGACCAGTTTCTGATGGGCGTCACTGTTCCACACACAACGGGTGGTATGGCCAATAATTTCAAATATAAAAACCTGTCACTGAATCTGTATCTCGATTGGGCCTTAGGACATAGCGTCATGGACCAGGGCCATATGCGATATTTTATGCTTACACATGGTTACAATTGTGCATTGTCTGAAGAGGTTTATGACACCTGGACGCCGGAGAACCCTGATGCAAATTATGCAAGGCTTGTTGCCAATGACCCTGGAGACAATAGTGGTAATCTTCGAAGAAAAAGTGATAAATACAACGATAAAGCAGATTATTTGTGTATAAGGGAAGTTACACTGAATTACGACGTACCCGGTAGATTTATCGATAGGCTGGGTATCCAAAAGTTAAATGTATATGTCGCAGGAAATAACCTGCACTATTTTACAGCGCTTAAATATATATCTCCCGAGCCCGGAGCCAGTTCTACGTACAGTTCTTCAGGATATGCCAATTATCCTCCCATCAGAAGATATTCAATAGGGCTCAAGGTAACATTTTAAACTTCAAAAAACTAAATGAAATGAAAAAGATTAAATTAATATCAGCAATTTCATGTGTCATCCTGTTATTTGCATGTGAAGACAACCTTAATTTCCCTCCCCAGAGTGTGGTCTCTTCGAATTCGATGTGGAAAATTCCCGGAGATGCTCAGGGCGCTATGTTTGGGATGCTTTCACAATTTCGTTCTGCGATGAGTAAGGATTATATCCGCTGGGGTGATTACCGAAGTGGTTTTTTTGGTGATGGTATTCACTCACAGATTGCATATCAGGATTTGTTTAATAATGTTGTTGACGATACGGAAAGAGGTTCGGATTGGAAAGCACTTTATACAGCAATAAACGATTGTAACCTCATAATTAAATATGTACCTGAGATTGAATTTACCATTCAGGAAGATAAGGATTTCATTCTGGCCAATGCATATTTTATCCGAGCCCTAACATATTTCTATATTACCAGGATATGGGGGGATGTACCGCTTTTATTATCGGGTTTCGAATCCGACAAGCAGGAAAACCTGTATCCCACACGTACACCGGTATCCGAAATCCTGGCACAAGTAGCTTCAGATATTGATCAGGCGGTCTCACTGTTTCCTGATGATGATGCAGGATCCAGAAAGACTGGTTCCAAGGCTGCAGCAAATATGCTTAAGGCCGACTATTATTTGTGGATGGCTAAAATGCAGGGTGGGGGAAATGATGCCTTTCAAAAGGCAAATACAGCTGTGGATTATGTTCTGGCAAATACAGGGTATGAATTATTAGGCAATTATGAAACGGTGTTCAGGAATGATGATAACAATGAAATCATATTTGCACTTGATTTTGAAATCAATGAATATGAAGGTGGATTCTCTACAGATTGGCTTGTTGCAGTACAGTGGATTAACGATAAGAGTTTAGTTGAGAATACTATCGCTACCGGAAGTCATGCGCAATGGGTGTGCTTTACACCAGCATATGAGGCGTTTTTATATGAAGACTCCCTTGATACAAGAGCCAAGGTCAGTATTGATACATATGATGAAGTTGGCAACAGACTTTTCAGATGGATCAATAAATACCGTGGAGATTGGGTAAACGAAACCCGATTCTTTACTTCGGACATCAAGATTTATCGCCTGGCAGAAGCAATTCTATTTAAGGCAGAGATTGAAAATGAATTAGGGAATCAGGCTTCCTCATTGGTTGAAGTGAATAAAATTGCAAAACGGGCATACGGGCAGGACGATTATTATGCAGGGACCTATACAAAAGAAGAACTGGACGCAATCATCCTGGATGAAAGATTGAAAGAATTCTCTGCGGAAGGAAAGTCCTGGTGGGATATGATCCGATTTGGAGTCGTATTTAACCGAGTAGTTAGTTTGATCGGGCGGGAAAGTGAGCCTGGCATTTTATTGTGGCCGGTTCATGTTAATGCAATTAATACAAATCCGAACATTACACAAACCAATGGTTATTAATATTGTTTTGATGTACTCTTCCTGATAATTTTATTTGATGTAAAAACAGGGGGAGGTCTCTTTTGAAATTATAAAAGTAATACCCATTTTATGGGTGATACAGACGAAAAATTAGAGAAAAAATAATTTAGTCGGATAATAGTGCTAATATAAAAGGTACCTGTATTTCAATTTGAAAAAAACACAATTAAGTAGGACATGAATTCAAAAGACAGAGAACGACAACTTCAAAAAACCAATAAAAGGAACACAGATGATAAATAAACATTATTTTTTAAAAAATTTATTTCTCCTGTTTTCCGCACTTTTTTTGAATAGAAATGTAACATTCAGATTATAAACAATCTAGTCTTTATTTATTTGTTTATTTGGGTGCCTCGGGTTAACTTTGAGTATGTTTATCCGGAAAAAGAAAAATAAAAGTGGAAGTATTACAGTGCAAATTTTACATAAACATCAAGGGAAGAATCATATAATTAAAACTGTAGGAACTTCAAATGATGATCAGGAAATAGGTTCTCTATATCAGCAAGCACAAGTTCTGATACCAGAACTCTTCAACCAACTTTCTCTATATAAAGAAGAAAGTCCTAAGGTAGGGGTTATAAAAATGCTCAACAATGATGATATAAGAGTTGTTGGCCCAGATATAATATTTGGTAGGATCTTTGATAAATTAGGATTTAATGCTATTCCTGATGAGTTGTTTAAAGATTTAGCCATTTCAAGAATAACCCATCCGGGTAGTAAATTAAAGTTAGCAGAGTATTTACAGGAAAATGGAAAGCAAAATATCCAAGTCGATCGTATCTATCGATTCTTAGATAAGCTAAATACTAAGTATAAATCACAGGTTGAAGAAATTTCATTTATCCATACCAAGAAACTTTTAGGAGGTAAGATAGGTGTTGTTTTCTATGACATGACTACTATATATTTTGAGAGTTCACAACCAGATGATTTTCGAATGACTGGTTTTTCAAAGGATGGTAAACATAATCACTCACAAATTTACTTAGGTCTACTTGTGGGAGTTAATGGTTATCCAATTGGCTATGAGATTTTTGAAGGCAACACATATGAAGGACACACATTAATACCAGTTTTACAGCGTTTTCAATCTAGATTTGAACTTGACAAGCCAATAGTAGTAGCTGATGCTGGATTGCTTTCAACAGATAACCTAAATAAACTTATAGCCAATGGGTATACATTTATCTTAGGAGCTAGAATAAAAAACGAATCAAAGCATATAATACAAAAAATCATGAACTTAAACCTTGCTGATGGACAGATTGGTCAGATCGACAAAGATGACCAGACAATCCTTTATATCAGCTACTCAAATAAAAGAGCAATGAAAGATGCTTCTAATAGAGAGCGGGGGTTGAAGCGATTGGAAAAAAGCTTAAATGCCGGTCGGCTAACTAAAAGCAATATTAACAATCGAGGATATAATAAATATCTAAAGATAGAGGGAGATATAAAAATAGAAATCAATTATGATAAGTTTTATGATGATGCAAGATGGGACGGATTGAAAGGATATGTTACTAATACTGATATTCCAGGCACACAAGTTATCGATAGTTATAAAAACCTATGGAAAATTGAAAAAGCATTTAGGATCTCAAAAACTGATCTCAAAATAAGGCCTATATATCATCGTTTGAGAGATAGAATTGAAGCTCATATTTGCATCTCTTTTGTATCGTATGTTTTATATAAAGAACTTGAAAATGTTCTATACGAGTATAAATCAAATATATCGATAGCAAAAGCTATTGAGGTTACAAAAAAGATTTATGAAATTACCATTACTGATGACAATAATATTAAACGGCACATTAGGCTGAAAAACAATCATACACAACAAGAAATTTTAAACATAATTGATAGCGAATTTTAATTTGGGTGCCTCAATGCGGAAAACAGGAGAACGACAACTTCAAAAAACCAATAAAAGGAACACAGATGATAAATAAACATTATTTTTTAAAAAATTTATTTCTAATATTAGGAGTGGGTATCCTTCCATTGTATGCCGCAGCGCAGAACCAAAAAAATGATCAACGCCCAAACATCATCCTCGTCATGCTGGATGACGCCGGTTGGGCAGATGTCGGCTTCACGGGCTGTAATGACATCGTCAAAACTCCGGAACTCGATAAAATGGCCAAGGACGGCCTGATATTCAATAGGTTTTATGCTGCCTCTGCTGTCTGCTCTCCTACCCGAGGGTCTTGTTTGACCGGAAGAAATCCATATCGCTATGGTGTATACACGTATCACCTCCCTTTGAAACATGAAGAAATCACACTTCCTGAAATACTAAAAGATGCAGGGTATCGCACCGGACATTTCGGGAAATGGCATTTGGGTGACATAGAAAAGGGCAAAGGAAAGTATGGAGAAAAGGGCGTCTATGGGCCGCCCGGAGATCATGGATTCGAGAAATGGTATTCGATTTGGAATATTGCGCCGACATGGGACCCTTATGATCCAAAAAACTTTTTGGATGCATTAAATCAGCCTAACAAAGACACGAATAGGTTAATGCCGGACTACCGACACTACTATGACAATGGTAAAAAAGTATTGGACAGTCTTACGGGGAGCACTCCCAAAATAATCATGGACCACGCCCTTGATTTCATGGAAAATTCACACAACAAAAAGAGTCCGTTCTTCTGCGTCATTTGGTTCAATACCATACATACGCCGATCATAGGAGGGCCTCAATATTTGGCTATGTACAAAGGGCTGGACCCTCAGTTACAAACATACTATGCCGCCATGACCGCAATGGATCATGAAATTGGCCGTCTACGCAAAAGCCTCCGTAACTTGGGTATTGAGCAAAACACCCTCATTATGTTCACCTCTGACAATGGTCCTAAAACAAAAGTTGGAGGCTCTGCGGGTCCGTTTCGCGGCGAGAAACGATCCTTGTATGAAGGTGGAGTCAGAATGCCTTCGTTAGCTGAGTGGCCTGGAAAAATTATCGCCGGAACCAGCACCAGTTATCCATCGGTAACCAGTGACTATCTACCGACCATATTGGATATTCTGAACCTATCGATGCCAGATGATCGTCCATTAGACGGCACAAGCCTGCTACCTGTACTTTTGGGAAAAGAACAGAGCCTCCGCCCCTCTCCCATAGGATTCCAATACAGTGGTCAACAATCCTGGACTGACAACCAGTACAAGCTATATCGCGCCGATCAGGAAAAAGCCCGGTTTGAACTTTATGACTTACTGAATGACCCATATGAAAAAAAAGATATTTCCGATAAATATCCAAAAGTTGTTGAACGAATGAAAAAAGAACTTGAAGCCTGGGTGGAAAGCTGCAGGAATTCAGATTCAGGAGCTGATTATCCTCAAACAACTGATAAATTATGAAAAATTCTTATTCGCCATCCTTACTGCCAATACTCTGTACAACATTTTTTCTGTTTGGAGTATCTTCATGTTCAGGTCTTAGAAAGGAAAATGGGATAAAAGACATGGAGAGGACTAATGTCCTGTTCATTGTGGTTGATGATATGAGTCCCCTGGCTGGTTGCTTTGGCGACCCTGTGGCAATCACACCAAATATTGACCGCCTGGCCGAAGGGGGACTACTATTTGAGCGCGCCTATTGTCAGGCCGCGCGTTGTCAGCCCTCTCGTGTATCAGTAATGTACGGACTCAGGCCAAACACAAGTAAGATTTGGGACATGGGAGGTGGCACTATTGACACCTTCTTGCCCGATGCCATATCCATCCCGCGACATTTTCGTGACAACGGCTATCACACCATGATGTATGGGAAGGTATTTCATCATACAGAATTGAAACATGAAGACTCAAGTTTTTCTGAACCGCCAAAGATCTCCAGACAATCCTTTGACGAACAATATACAAACACATATACTCAAAAAGCAGAAAAAGGAAAATTCCTGTCAATGGAAGTGGGTACAGAGAATAGTGAAAACTATGCAGATCAAAAGGTATGCCGCCTGGCTACTGACGCCCTGAATAGAATGAAACAATCCGGAAAACCATTCTTTCTGGCCGTAGGATTTTTCAAACCCCATCTGCCTTTATGCGCCCCGAAAAAGTATTGGGACCTATATACGCCTGAAAGCATACCTGAACCCTTTCCCTCACAAGCGCCTGAAAATGCCTATCCTGCCACCCTAAAATCTACCGGTGACGGTGTCTTCGGCTACACGGATATTAAACCACTCCTGAAAAAAGGTGAAAAGCGCATTATCCCCCATGATAAAATGATGAACCTCCGGCATGGGTATTATGCCTGTATCAGTCATACCGATGCCATGATTGGCCGTTTACTCGACCAATTAGATACACTGGATTTATCCAAAAACACCATTGTGGTACTCTGGGCAGACCATAGTTTTCATCATGGTGAGTACAATCTCTGGAATAAAGGTCAGAATTTCGAACATACAAATCGCGTTCCATTTATTATTGTTGCACCGGGCACCACACGCCCGGATTCCAGGACACGGGCTCTTGTGGAGCTAGTGGATATCTATCCCACCCTTATTGAAATTTGTAATTTACCCACATCAAACCAAAATTCGGATCTGGAGGGGACCAGCCTCGTCCCGCTTATGGTCCAGCCAAACCGCCCGTGGAAAAAAGCCGTTTTCAATCAATTCCCGAAAGAGGGCAATATGGGTTATGCAATCAAAACCGACCGCTACCGCTACATCGAATGGCGGAAGCATGTGTACGATAAACGTACCAAAACCTTCACACAGGGCAAGGTTCTTGGTCGGGAACTCTATGACCACAATGACGACCCCTATGAAACCGTTAATATTGCAGGGAAAGCTGATCAGCAGGAACGTATCAAACAGTTATCTCTCCAATTAGAAGCCGGCTGGCGTGCGGCTGTTCCCATACTGACCGAAAAAAAATTGTTGAACAAATGAGAAAAGAACTCAAGACCTGGGTGGAAAAATACTGTCTGCTTTTAGATGAGGGTTATAACAGGGGATATTCCTGCCTGACATCGATAGATGAAAATACCATTGGTATTTTTTATGAAGGGAGCCAGGCACATATGACTTTTGAGAGTATACCTCTCAATGAACTCATCAATAAGTAAATTGAAGATTATTGTTACTACAGATTAACCATATTATAACCACTTTAAAGATGAAAGATTCTCATACAGGTTTTATAAGGAAATGCCTGATTATATTGTTGGTCATTCCATTTTTAGTATCTGATTGTGGATCACCGGACGCTAAAAAAGATAACCGGCAAAAGTATAATGTCTTGTTCATCGCGGTGGATGATCTGAGACCTAATCTGGGCTGCTACGGAGATCCGGTTGCTGTAACGCCAAATATTGATCAACTGGCATCGAATGGCATGTTATTTTCAAGAGCTTATTGCCAACAGGCTGTTTGTGCTCCTTCCAGGGCTTCAATTATGACTGGTTTGCGACCTGATAATCTTCGTGTTTGGGATCTTCAAACTCATTTCAGGGAAAACATCCCGGATGTGGTAACCCTACCCCAATACTTCAAAAAGCATGGATATTATGCCCTGGAGGTTGGTAAAATTTATCATGATCCCTTAAGGGCCAAAGATCCTCAATCCTGGTCGGCTCCCTCCACACTGCATGTTACACAGAACGGCCGGGGGCATAAATATATGCTGGATGAGAACTGTACCGGGAAAATGAAGGCAGCAGCTACTGAAATGGCGGATGTTCACGACACATCCTATATTGACGGAAAGGTCTGCCTGGCAGCCATCGGGATACTGAATGATATCAAAGATTCAACGTTTTTTCTTGCCGTAGGTTTTCGCCGCCCGCACCTGCCTTTCAGTTCCCCGGTTAAATACTGGGATCTGTACAAGCCGGAAGAATTACCCCTGGTAAAAAATGCTGCTCCCCCGGCCGGTGTTCCTGAAATTGCCCTGCATAACTGGAGGGAACTGAGAGGTTATACGGATATGCCACTTGCCGGGGATATTGATGCGGAAGATGCACTCAGGCTGAGATGGGGTTATTATGCTGCCACCAGCTATATAGATGAGCAGATTGGCATACTGGTGGATGAACTCAAACGTCTGGATCTGTACAGTACCACGGTAATCGTGCTCTGGGCCGACCACGGTTTTCACCTGGGCGAGCATAACCTCTGGTGCAAGATCACAAATTTTGAACTTGACACCAGGGTCCCCCTGATCATTTGCCTCCCGGAACAGAAGACCGCCGGGACCCGGACCAATGCCATTGTGGAACTGGTTGATGTCTATCCGACCCTGGCGGATGTCTGTGGGTTTGCGATCCCTGAAGGACTCGACGGCCAGAGCCTGAAACCACTGCTGGAGGATCCGGAAGCTGAGTGGGACAAACCCGCAATAAGCCAGTTTCCACGCCCCGGTTACTACAGGGTAAAACCGGAATTCATGGGATATTCCATGCGGACAGATCAATACAGGTATACTAAATGGATACGGATTGATACGGGTGAGGATATTGCAAGGGAGCTTTATGATCATTTTACCGACCCTGGAGAGGAGGTAAACCTGGCCAAAGTGTCAAAATATAAAGTAACAATTGCAGATCTGGATCGAAACCTCATGCATGAGATTTCCGATGGATATCAGAAAGTCATACAAACTTTTAAGGATCAATGAAATGAAGACACAGGATCAATTTAGTAAAAACCAAAACGGAAGGTGATACTTTATATAATTTTAATTAACTCAATACATAATACTATGAAAAATCGCTTATTCTTTTTTCTGATGGCTATTGTCATTACTGCCGCGGGTTGTAATGATACAAGGGTATTTATTAGGGAGGGTCAGACATCTGACCTCCAGCGTAAGCATCATCTGGTTACCGATGATGATCACCTCGAGTACAGGGGGACAGGAAGCAAGATCCCCCTTTATGCAGGTAAAATGATCTCCTCTGATTCCTGGCAAATTTACGCCGAATTGAATTTTGTTCCGGCAAGGGAGGACGTACAAAGGCCTACCCTCGCCAGTTTCGTTCTAAATCAAAACAGTATCATCCTTGACGGAGAAGGGCACAGGATACTTACCAGTGGTAAAGATATTGGCGAAAATGAGATTGGCGCAATGAGTGATTTTATTGAATACGGGTTAGATTTCATCCTGGAAGTAAAATTGATAGATCAGAAACTGGGTATTTACATCAATCAAAATATGATTGCTGAACTGGATTATAAACCAGATGAAAATGCCCTGCCCATGAAAATCGGTTTCAATCCGAACGGTGCTGTACTTAACCTAAAGGAATTCAGCGCCAGTGCAGGGGATTTTACAGATATGGAATTACTGACCTTTACCATTCCTCAGATCGATCTAAATGACCGTACTGACCTGCAGGTCGTCATTGATAAGGATACTGTTGAATACTTAGGTCATCCGAGTTCGGTCCTCCTGGATGATGGCAAAACCATCACCATGATGTATTTGAATGGACATGCATACGGTAAGCCTCGCTGGAAACGAAGTTTTGATGGCGGATTGACATGGACCGATCCTCTCCAGGTATCTGATCAATGGAACAAGATCCCCGCACATGCCGATCCTGGGACCAGGCAAAACAATCCTTTATGGGAAGTAACGACCTTATACAGGTTTCCAACCGTCCCTGATGTTGACAGGATTTGCATGTATACAGGACGTTTACCAAGCAGGTATGCTGTATCGGAGGATGGTGGCGCATCCTGGTCGGAACTTCAACCCCTGCTGTTTGACGGAGAACAGGTTGAAAATGCAATTGTTTTATTCTCGGATATCATCCGGTTAAATAATGATTCATACATGGCCACTTTTCACAAGTGGGTAGAAGAGGGGGTAACAGTATTTAAGGCCATCACCACCGATGGACTGTCATTCGGTAAACCGGAACCCATAGCAAGACATGAAGATGCCATATTATGCGAAGCTGAATTTATACGTTCACCGGATGGAAAACGAATTGTCTTGCTGATGAGAGAGAATTCCAGACAACACCAGTCCTTCATATCATTCAGTGACGATGAAGGCATGTCATGGACAACCCCGAGGGAAGTTCCACCATCTCTGACTGGGGATCGCCATAAGGCATTATATGCTCCTGATGGAAGGCTGATTATCTCTTTTCGCGACAGGGGGCATGACAGTCCCACATGGGGCAGCTGGGTTGCCTGGGTAGGCACATTCGAAGATCTGGAATCAGGAAACGAGGGGCAATACCGTATCTTCCTGAAGAAAAACTATAAAAGGACTGATTGTGCCTATCCGACCCTGCATTTGTTGCCTGACGGTACAATTTTCCTGGCAACATATGGTCAATGGGATCCCAGCGAGCCGAATTATATACTGAGTTTGCGCCTGAAAATGGAGGAACTGGACAAACTGTACAAGGAAACCGAAAAATAAGCATCCTTATTAATAATCAACCCTACACAATGTTTGAATCCAATCGTTACATTCTGCTTCTCTATACCTTGTTCATCGGGCTTTGGCTGATTTCCTGTGCCTGCCGGCAAGAAAATCCGGTGAGCGTAAAACCGAATATCCTGCTGATCACCTCCGAGGATAACGGTCATCAGCTAAGCTGCTACGGTGACCCTTATTGTAAAACGCCGAACCTGGATATTCTGGCTTCCGAAGGCATCCTTTTCTCCAGTGCATCCGTTACCCAGGCCGGCTGCAGCCAGTCCAGGGCGAGCATTTTTACGGGACTATACCCCCATCAGAACGGCCAGATCGGACTGGCGACCCACAACTTGGCAATGTATAATGATTCCTTCCCGAACATCTTCAGCGAATTGAAAGCAGCCGGCTACAGAACCGGGGTGATAGGTAAAATACATGTCAACCCGGAATCCTCTTTCCCATTGGATTATCACTCCACAATAAGATGTGGTTTTAGGAACAGGGATGTGGGGGCCGTAGCCGATACTGCATTTAAATTTATTTCTTCATCTGAGGATCCCTTTATTCTTATGGTGAATTACACCAATGCACATCGCCCGTTCATTAAACAGGCGAAGGATCTTCCCCAGTATCCCCTTAAGGCCGGAGATGTCGAAGTACTGCCTGAAATCGGAATCGAAACGGAGTTTATCAAAGAACAGCTTGCCAATTATTACAACTGCATAATGAGACTGGATGCCGGAATTGGCATGCTGCTGGGAAAACTTGATGAAACCGGGAAAAGAGAGAGTACCATGGTAATTTACCTTGGAGACCACGGGCAGGATATCATACGAGGAAAGAGAACCTCGTATGAAGGAGGTACAAGGATACCCCTGATCATGTACTGTCCTGGTGGAATCCTGTCAGGGTCCGGAGACCGGGATAAGAAATCAACTGGTGATCAGGTCACGAACGGGGAGGGAAAAGTAATCAACGAGATGGTTTCCACGATTGACCTGTTACCCACCATGCTTGAAATTGCCGGAATCGCAGAAATCCTTTACCTGCCGGGTAAATCGTTAATGCCCTTTATTATAGGTCAAAATCCGGAATGGAGAAAGCATCTTTTTACCGAGTTCCATCTTCATTCCGGCCATAACTTCTATCCCCAGAGGACGGTAAGGAATTCACGATACAAACTTATTCACAACCTCATGCCCGGTGAAATTAACCCGGGTTATCAGTTCACATTGGACCGGTTTATCAATATTGAAGCTTTCAATAAGCAGCTTGATATCTCTCCCTCCTCTGTCAGGAATGCATATATGATCCTGAAGGAACCTCCGGAATATGAGCTGTATGACCTTGAAAATGATCCATTCGAATTTCATAATCTGGCCCGTGATCCATCCTCCTTGAATATTTTAGAAGAGTTGCAAGGGGAATTGGTACAATGGAAGGAGCAGTCGAATGATCCCCTGCGATACGATGGGAACCTGCAAAAATTTATCGCTGAATTAGACTCATGCTAGGCCACGGGGGAATATATCAAAAGGCAGAAGTGGTATTATCCGGCATATTTTAATAATGCACCTGTACAGGCACCTTAAAAGAAACGGATCCTGCTGTAATATTTTCAAATAATTACAAAACTTTAAAAGAGTGAAAATAGAATTTAAAAATCAATAATGATGCTTGAGCGAAGTTGTATGAAACATTATGTATTACGGGTACTTAAGCGGATCCCTGCGATATGCATTTTGATATTATCTATGATCTCAACGGGATGTCATCCCGGGAGTTCAAAGGAAGACGGCAGGAAAAATGTTCTGTTCATAGCGGTGGATGACCTGCGGCCCGCCCTGGGATGTTACGGTGACTCGCTGGCGATTACCCCGAACATTGACCGGCTCTCAGAACAGGGGGTGGTATTCAGCAGGGCATATGTACAGGCCCCGTCATGCGCCCCTTCCAGAACCAGTATGCTTACAGGCCTGCGCCCCGACGAAGTTAAAGTTACAGATCACAAAACACATTTCCGGGATACCAGGCCTGATGTGGTAACTCTTCCCCAGATATTCAAGTTAAGTGACTATGAAACGATGAGCATAGGAAAGATATTCCATTTCGCAAGAGGCTATAATGATACCGTTTCATGGACAAGACCCGAACTCTATGTTACGGGGATCAAAAAAGAACAGTATGTTTTGCCGGAAAACCGGACAGGGGGGAAGGCTGCTTCTACTGAGTGTGCCGGGGTTCACGACACGGCTTACTGGGACGGCAAATTTGCAAAAGAGGCGATCCGCTTCCTTAAAGAGGTCAAAGAACAGGAAAAGAATTTTTTCCTTGGAGTAGGCTTTCTTAAACCTCACCTGCCCTTCAGTGCACCTGAAAAATACTGGGATTTATATGATCGTAGTGAGTTTCATTACATCGAAAACAGAGACAGACCCCTTAATGCGCCTGAGATTGCCTTTCATAACTGGCACGAGTTGAGAGGATATACAGATATCCCGGGAGATGGCCCCCTTTCGGCTGAAAAGGAAAAACAATTGTGGCATGCCTATTATGCATGTGTGAGTTATATAGATGCTCAGATCGGGAAGGTATTAAATACATTGGATGAATTGGAACTCAGGGAGAATACAATAATTGTTTTATGGGGTGACCATGGTTATCATCTGGGGGAACAAAATTTATGGTGTAAATCTACCAATTTTGAGCTTTCTGCACATGCTCCAATTATAATCGCTGCTCCGGGTATAGGTAATTCTGGTATGACAAGCAATGCGATTGTTGAATCCCTCGATCTTTATCCCACCCTTATTGATTTGTGTGGTTTAAAACCCGAAGGCACGTTATCAGGTGTCAGCTTAAAACCTCTTTTGGTTGATCCGGAAAGTAAATGGAAAAACATTGCATTCAATCAATTTGCCAGACCATACGAAGCTGCCATTGGAGGGAATAAGCCAGTATCTCACATGGGGTATTCCGTGCGAACTGATGAATGGAGATATACTGCCTGGTATAATGTCAATACCGGTTCATTTGAGTATCCTGAACTATATTCAATACAGGGATCGAAGATCCCATCTGAAAATTTGGCCGGAAATCCGGAATATGCCGATACAGAGTCCAGGCTTCATAATCTGGTTCAGGAATATAAGGACGGTAATTATTAAAATATCTTTTCGATTGTAAAATGAGGTTTTAACATAACAATGAAATTCAACTCTTTACAAGTATTTCTCTTACTTTTCCTGATTGCTCAGCCTGCTTTAGGTCAAATCTTTCCTGGTCATAAAATTGAGAACGCAAAAAACCGGGATAATCCTGTCGTCCGATGGACCGCTGATCAGGACGAAATGAATTTCAGATACAATTTCCTTGAAAACACAGAAACATTCACTCTATACACAGCCACACCAGAAACGGGCACTTTCTCCCATCACAGCCATATTACATATTTTAACGGAGTATTCTATGCCTGCTGGGACAACCATGTAAGGGATGAGAATGGTTCCGGTCAAAGGGGTTTATTGAGACGTTCGAGAGATCAGTGTAAAACATGGACTCTGGTTGAGGAACTTTTCCCTTCTTTGGATGAAAAGGTGCCAGCCTCTGAAGCATATATTCATACGCGCTTCCAGACCTCAAATGGATTTGCCGTTGTTGATAGTATGCTGTATGCCCTAACAGATGTTGCAGAATGGACGGGGCCAAGTATCAGGCACAGACGTCGGATCAGCTTGATTCGTTTGTGCCGCTTTATTAATCCAGACGGAACTCTTGGGAAAATTTTTCGGTTACGCAGTGACCCGCCTGACCCGGTTGAAGGGTTCCATGGTTATCCTGCCGGAGAACCAGTACTCGTTGAAAAGATCAATAAATATCTCAGTTTGCCTAATAATGAGCTACAACTCAATTTTACCGTCTCACACCCTGTTTCTGATGATAATCATAGACTTTCAGAACCGACGTCAGCCTGGAAACTTGGTGATGGGACATGGGTAAAACTTTACCGTGACGGTGGTATCAAAAATGCCAGCAGTCTTAAAGAAATTGAAGAGTCCAAGAGCCGTAGGAATTATGCATCTTTCAGTTTTGATGTTGGTAAATCATGGACAACTCCAACAAGAACCAATTTCCCGGATGCCTATGCCAGAACCAATGCGGGTATATTTCCTAATGGCCAAATATACGTCATCAACAATGTACTTCCTTTAAGTACAAAAAAAGGTGGTCGTATCCTCCTTGCAATCTCATTATCCAAGGACGGATTGATTTTTGATAGGGTAGCCGTAATTCGCTTTTTATCACCACCGAAACGCTATGAAGGCAGAGCTAAAGCAGTCGGATATCAATATCCGCATTCTGTAGTAGTTGGAAATAATCTTTGGGTAATATATTCTGTCAACAAGGAAGATATTCAGTTAACACGTATACCTCTTGCTGAACTGGTAAAATTATAATAAATGAAAAACTTCATAAAACAGATATACCGATCCTAAATTTCGAATGAGCATATATTAACTATAAAAAAACCCTATATGAAAAAATTTAAATTTACTTGGACCATTGGAATTGCTGCAATTTTAATCATTTTAGTTGTTTTCTTTGGATTTAGAAAAGACGAGCAACTTCCTAATTTCATCTTTTTCCTGGTAGATGATTTAGGCTGGAGTGATGTGGGATGCTATGGGAGTGACTATTATGAAACTCCAAATATTGATAAACTTGCAGAAGAAGGCATCAGGTTTACAAATGCCTATGCAGCGTGTACCGTATGTTCACCTACCCGTGCTAGTATTCTTACCGGTAAATATCCTGGTCGTTTACATATAACACATGCAATACCCATTGAAGGATGGAAAAGATTAGGTGGAAAGACGCCTTTGAAAGGAGTTGATTACGTTAAAAATTTACCCCTGGAAGAAATCACAATTGCAGAGGCTTTGAAAAAAACCGGATATACTACGGCATCCATGGGCAAATGGCATGTTTGTTGGGAAAAAGATTTCTATCCTGAACATCAAGGATTTGATATAAATGTAGGGGGAAATAACATGGGGTATCCGGGGGAATACTTTTATCCTTATCATGGGAAATGGAGAATGACCAAAAATCATCCATGGGTAGAATGGAATACTCTACCAAATGGAAAACCTGGAGAATACCTGACAGATCGACTTACCGTAGAAGCACTAAACTTTATTGAACAAAACAAGGACCGGCCTTTTTTTCTCTATTTATCTCACTATGCAGTGCATACACCTATTCAGGCAAAAGAAAATATCATAAAAAAATATAAAGAAAAAACAATAGATAAAGAAAAAGGACATACCAATCCAGCTTATGCAGCCATGATTGAAAGTGTCGATCAAAGCTTAGGAAAGTTAATAAATAAACTTGAGGAATTAGATTTAGCCAAAAATACAATTATTAT
>JAGLWB010000035.1 GCA_023133655.1 Bacteroidales bacterium | reverse complement strand
AACTTTTAACAGCCTAAAAATGAGTAACTCATTTTTAGGATTATAACCCAGTGGAATCCTGCTTTGCGGGAGCGGCTTCGCTGCTAATCCACAGGGTTAGACCCCCTGAGGCACCGAACGGAAAAACCGTAAGGTGATATTACCCCAGCAAAACAAACAGATACGATGGTTAATATGTTCTTCAATTTTGGTTATTACCAATTAACTGATAGTGGAAAGAAGTATATACTTAACGCAGCATGAAATAGATGCTATCTTCAATCTCGATCTTTCCAGTTTACCTCAGCTTGATCTTGCCAGGGATATTTTTTTGGTAGGGTGTTATACTGCCCGGAGATTTTCAGACTATTCCCGGATTAAATCAAGCAACATCACAACCTTGGAGAATGGCGTAACAGCGATTACATTGGTTCAACAAAAAACAAAAGGAGAAGTAATTATTCCAATTAGACCAGAGCTAAACAAAGTATTAGAAAAATATGGATATAACCTGCCATTAACACATGAACAAAAAGTCAATAAGCATATTAAGGAAGTCGGTGAGAAAGCAAAAATTAATGAAATCATTGAGGTGGAGTCTATCAAGGGAGGATTTAGGGTTAAGGAAAAAAAAACCAAGTTTAAACTTATTGTGACGCATACAGCCAGAAGGTCGGCCTGTACAAATATGTATAATACAGGCATTGCTCCATTAGATATTATGCAGATATCTGGTCATAAAACTGAAAAAGAATTTTTGAAGTATATCAAGTTTAAAAAGAAAAAAACAGCTATGAAACTTGCAAAAAAGAAATTTTTCATCGGAAATAATTTAAAGGTTTCCAGGCAATAACATCTCTTTTTTTCTAATAGTTGTAATGCAGATAATATTCTTTCTATGTTGAGACCTGGGTTGATGGATAAAGATAATTTTCTGCCTTGGATCCTATCCTGGACATCTATTGCATTCTTACCTGTAACCCCTGTATAACCTCTCGCAAATCTCAATGATCTCTGCTTAGGTGGTATAAAGGATACCAAAGAGGGGTATTAGGCTCTATTTGGCAGGAGTTATAACTTGACTGTTATAATTCTAGAAAAACTAGCTCCTCCAAAGGCGGTAATTATTAAATAGTTGAATAGATAGACGAGCTACGCTCGTCCGCCCACTGGCGGATTGTTAAAAAGCCCGAATAGCACGCACCCTGAAGGTGATATTCTTACTGAAGTTGGTCTGATGGCCATTATTGAAGTTCTGAGTCCATGCGGTGATGAGATTGGTCTCGGTAGAACTCCAATAGTAGGCACTAGCAAAGGCGCTTCCTCCATTTGCCACTGCTGTAACATCAATCGTTGTTTTATTCTGGTACATCAGGTTTAATTCCTCACTTGAGGGCAAGTACCAGTCACCGTATGTTTTGCCACCTTCTGTAATTTGCAATTCGTTGCAAATTCGGGCTGCATATGTTGAGCCATCATCACCAATTGCAACTTGAGCAGCAATAATTATAGCCGTATTAGTTTCACCGGCAAAAGGGCCATCTCCTTTGGCTTGGGTACTTCCATCAGTTCCTGCATACCACCTTATGCCCGTACTTTGGTCTTCCTTTGCACATACCAAACCGTGTTGACCGGTTTCGTCCACCCAAAACACAATGCCACCGTGGGCAAAATCGCCGACGGAGTATGTAGTGCTTTTATTGTTCCAGCTTAATATGCCGCTTCCGTCAGTTTGCAACACCTGTCCGTTGGTGCCGTCAGTATCCGGAAAATGGTATGCTCCTGCAATATCCAATATTCCTGCCGGAGCTGTTGTGCCAATACCCACATTGCCA
>JAGLWB010000349.1 GCA_023133655.1 Bacteroidales bacterium | reverse complement strand
ATGTTCCCAATAGATGGGTTCAAGTGCAACCCGGCCGGAAAACTCTCCCTGTAAACGTTCAATTACTTTTCGGGTTAGTGCTCGTTCCTCTGCTACATCACCGGGCGATGAAATGAAGATTCGAATGGATGTTAATTTTTTGGTCATGACAATAATTTCTATGGTATTTAATACCGATAAAGACTTTTAAAATATGCTACAGAATAATTGTATCTTTATTAATTCAAGAGTTTAATTTTCTGAAATAATTATTTCTACATATACCGGAAAGTGATCGGATGGATATCTGCAATTCTTAGAATCACTTAATACAGCATATTTCAATACTTGGATGTTATTTTTGCTGGTGAAAATATAATCTATTCGCTTGATTATTGGTTCTCTAAAATTAAAATCGTTGAAAGTCCCTTCATTACCAAACGTTACAATTGTTGTTGCATATTTTGAATCGTTTAATTGTTCCGAAAGATATTGAATGGTTTCGCACCCTGGTTCAAGGTTAAAATCGCCCATTAAAATAATTGGGTATTTATCTTGATTCAGCTTGTTGATTTCAGCAATTATTAATGGTGCACTGTTTTTTCTGGCCTTTTCACCCTGGTGGTCAAAATGAGTATTGAATATCCAAATTCTCTGTTTAGTGTGAATATTTTCAAGCAAAGCTATAGTGCAAATCCTTTCTAATGCCGCATCCCAACCTATCGAAATAGTATAAGGAGTTTCAGAAAGCCCCAAAGTGGATTGTTTAATTAAATTGAATTTTTGCGTGTTGTAAAAAATGGCACAAAATTCTCCCTTATCCACTCCATCATCTCTTCCAACACTAACCCAATTATAATTAGCAAGAGAGCTGTCAAGAAAACTTACCTGATGAAACAAGCCTTCCTGAATTCCAAAAATATCTGCCTCGAAAAATTTCAATTGATTGGTCAAGAACTCTTTTCTGATGTCCCATCTGTTTTCTCCATCATCAGGATTGTCATACCTTATGTTATAACTAATCAATTTGATTTTTTGACAATAGCTTATATTGATAGAGTAAAATACAATAAAAATGAGTATTGAGATTATTTTCATAGTTTTCATTATTTATTTTCATTTGTTGCTGGCATCCAGCGATTTCTTCCGGTAAAGATATAAAATGTACAATTTATATCGAAAATTTATATCGAAAATCGTCCAATTGACAATCGCCTAATTAATTTAGTGTTATATTTGAAAAAATATTAATCTAAATCTCTACATCATGAACGAAAACAAAATCAACAAAACTTCCGGCTTTGCTATTCTCATTATTTGTGCCGGAATAGTCTTTCTTTTGGACAGACAAGGTATTTTACCCGATAAAGTAAGTAACATCATCATCTCATGGCAAATGCTGCTTATCGTGATAGGACTTTATAATATCTTCAGCCCTGCCAGCAGGGTATTTGGATCTATTTTGATGTTGGTGGGTATTTTCTTTTTAATCCCTGATCTGGCAGGGGACTATCATCTTGAAGTAAGGAAGTATTGGCCGGTTTTATTGATCATTTTTGGTATATTGATACTGGTTAAGCATTGGCCTGGAAAAGCTTATTCAGGCCAGACGGTACCTTCTGATTCTGATGCTGACATGATCAATGAATTTAATATTTTTAGTGGTTCCGAAACGATTATTTCAAGCCAGAACTTTCGCGGAGGAAAGATTTCTTCTGTTTTTGGGGGCTCAAAAATAGACTTTTCCCAGGCAAAACTATCCCAGGAATATAACGAAATTGAATTATTTTACCTCTTTGGAGGCACGGAGTTAATTGTCCCCCCTGAATGGGAAATTGAGAACAGGGTGACCAGCATTATGGGTGGTTTCTCACACAAAAGATCAACCAGTGTGGCTACTAAACCTGATAGCAAGCAGAAATTAGTTTTAAAAGGCCTGGTGATCTTTGGTGGAGGCGAGATCAAAAGCCTTTAGGTAAGTGCAACAAATTAGTAAAAGAAAGGGACAAGCGAATGAAGGACTGTACTTTTGAGGAAAATAGATTTAACTGCAATTGTACCTATCCTTGCTCCAAGAAAGGGATTTGTTGCGAGTGTATCAGTTATCACCGGCGTATTGCTGAACTCCCTGCCTGTTATTTCCCTGATGATATCGAAGCTACATATGACCGGTCGATCGAAAATTTTATCCGGATTATTGAGAAAAGAGGCTCAGGGTTTCTATATAATTGATTCCTCGATGAGCCCCACCATGAATGGCTGTGCCAGGCATGTGTTATCCGTCATCCATCCCCCGTCACCTACTGGATAATCACCTTATTATACGCCACGCTTCCGTAACTTTCAAACCTAACCAGGTACATCCCCTTCGGTAAGGTTGAAACATTTATCCTAATCTCTTTTTGTCCATCCGGAATGATAAATTCCTTCACCTTCCTACCATAAAAATCAAATATTTTTAAGATTTTTTCGCCTGCTGACTGCCGACTGCCAACTGTCAACTGATCACTAGCCGGATTAGGAAAGATAACGAACAGATCATTAGGTGAATTGGATTCTGAAATACCAATCCCCTCATCCAGTATCAGTTTCCATGTTTCCCAGCTATCACGCATATCTGTTCCATCACTTGCTTTTACCATCCAATAGAGCGTGTCGTCTGCGCAAAATCCTAAAAGGTTAACCGTATAAGTAATATCTGAAATATTCAGAATGGATGTATCACAACTCTCAGAGAAGATTCTTAATTCATAGTTGATGGAATTGTTGTTGTCAGGATCCGTTGAAGGCGACCAGACAAATGTAACAATACTGTCGAGTAGGGTAGAGTCATTGCCGGGGGAGATCAGATGAAACACGGTAGGTGGAACGTTGCCATCCTGAACAATGGTGATGTTTTGATCAATTTCAATGTTATAGACCATTTGCATCATGCCACTTGGCCAGCGGACAAGCAGGCTGTCAACCTGGTCATCATTCCCCAGTCCAAAATGTGCCCGGAGATCATCCTGGCATCGGGCACCGCGGCCACCATTCATCTCGCGAATTGCCATATTTTCTCCGTTATAAAGAGTTATCCTCGACCCGATTCCGTTTGTGTTGTCAAAAATTCCCTGAAGTTGTACGTCAAGGTAATGATTTGTATTGTATCCGTCGTTACGTAGTAATTGAACCGAATAGGTATGCCCGCTGATCAAAATATCCTGATCTCCATCATGGTCATAATCGGCCCAGCTAATACCAAATCCATCTTCAGGATCCTGAATATTCCAGTCAGTTGCCACATCAGTAAAAGTTCCATCACCGTTGTTTTTAAATAGCATATTTGGCTCAATATGGTTCGTGGTGAACAAATCCAAAAGCCCATCGTTGTCAAAGTCAACCCATGCACTCGTTCTGGCATCGCCATGGTCGGCCACCCCTGCATCATAGGTTACATCCTCAAATGTTTCATCACCGAGATTTTTGTATAAATTATTTCTATTGGCCTGAATGTTTGAAGCATATAAATCCATGTATCCATCTTGATCGTAATCCCCCCACGATTGGGAAACACCATTGTCAAAATCAGCCACATGAGCCGAAAAAGAAATATCATCAACATCTTCACCCGCCAGATTCAGATAAAGCCTGTTGGCTGTTCCATAATTACTGCAGTAAATATCGGTAAAACCATCATTGTTCATATCGGCAGCGGAAGCAGATATTCCTGATGGGTCGTGAAAACCCATGCCTGCGGCCGATTCGATAAAATCGCCATTTCCGTCATTCAAATACAATAACGGATAAGCGCCGGTATTACAAAAAATATCAATGTCTCCATCACCTTCAAAATCCAACCAGATGGCACGATCGATAGCTGTTTGGCCCGTAAAAGCAGACTGAAAGCCATTACCCTGTAGATTCCGGTAAATCGTAACAGGTATACTCATGTTAAGAGAAGCGATCAGTAGATCATCATAGCCGTCTTTGTCAAAATCAGCCACAGCCACCGAAGCAGGGTCAGTACCGGAAAGGCCGGTACTTGAAATGATATCCGTAAAAGATCCATCTCCGTTGTTTTCGAAGAAAAAAGCAGATTGATCCGTATTTCCATAAAAATCTTGCCACCCGTCGTTGTTGTAGTCAAGCCAAACGACCGTTTGTCCGGGAGCATTCGATAAATTAATCCCTGATTCGTTTGTAACATTTGTAAATGTTTCGGATTGAATAAACAGTTCCTCAAGAATAACAAAATCTAACTCATCGGCTACATGCAGGTAGTTTGTTAAGGGGGAAACTGAAATTTGGGAAGCGCTTCCGGATGTATTATATGTTCCAAGGCTAACGGGTATTCCGGGAGTACTGACATCTATTATTTCAATGTAGCCATTTTCAAGTGACACATAAGCAATTGTCCCCGAAACAGTAATTATCCTGGCTGGGGATGTTGTAAATATTTGAGAAACAGGGATGATGGGACTTCCTGAAATATCCAGGATAACCAATCCGTTTTCACCATCGGCAACATAGGCATAATTTCCAGCCACATCAACACTGAAGGCAAGGCCGTCAGTATCGTACCATGATTGAAACAGTGGTTGTCCTGGATTGGTAATGTTATAAATATGAAGGCCCTGATCCCCTGCTGCGACAAAGGCATTATCAAGGTCAGGCACCTTAATTCCAAAAGCATTTCCACCGAGGATGGATACATTTCCAATTAGTTCAAGCTCTTCATTATCATAAGAGAATACTTTCAATTTTGTTTTATCTGCTATATACAGGTTGTTGTTTAATGCCGACATACTTTTTGATACTATTATTCCAAATGAAATATCAAGCGGATAATCGAAAACAAGGTATGGATTTTCCACATCCGAAATGTTAGCCAGATATAATTTGTTGGTTTTAAATGGAATTGTGCCTTCCTTAAGCGCCCTGATAAAAGCATAATCACTTCCATCTGTTGTAATATCGTAAACCGATCCGGGAACTTCAAGCGTAGCAACCAGAATCGGATTGCCGGCATCTGTAACATCTAAAAACCTCACATAACCATTATGGCTTTCAGTTAGATTGTCCTGCCCGACAAGGGCATATTCAAAACCACCTTGTTCAAGCAGGCAGGATGCAAGGCTTTCACCTGACAAGGATTTGATCTCAGTAATTGGCTCTGGTGTATCAGGGCTTGAAATATCAAAGATATGCACGGTGTAACCATTTCCGTTTTCTTGCCAGTGGTCAAGGAAAAATGCATAATCATCGCTCAACTGCCCAATATTGTAACGTTTATTGAACGGGTGATTAGCAGATAAATAAATTTCTACAGGATCAATGGGGTTAGAGATGTCGAATAACCCCCATTTCATCGTTTGGTGTGCCACACACATTATATCGCCATCTATTTTTACATCATAATTGGATGAGCCAAGAGGCGTATCCTGATATTGCAGCGTCGGATTAAAAGGATCAGAGATATCATATATACACAATGCAAGTGATGAGGCTGCATACAAATAGTTATCTTTTTGGGCAAAATT
>JAGLWB010000348.1 GCA_023133655.1 Bacteroidales bacterium | reverse complement strand
ATAACTAGGAAACTCGGGCTAGATCACATAGATAAAAGAATGGAATCAAAAATCTATAAAAGGGATATGGCCTATAATAATTGGATATTGGCTTTGACGTATAGGCTAAAAGATTCAAAGCAATTTGAATCTAGATTATCATCTGCTGAAAATGACTTTAAGCAGATGATTAAGACTGAGACAGAAAAAGAAAGCAAAAGGCTTATTGAAATATTAGGTTTTTTCTCAGCTATTGTTGCATTTATACTAGCTTCTGTTGCAATAAGCAACCCTTTTTCTTTCGAAGATGCCCTAATGTTCAATATTTCGCTGGGTATAATACTTTTGATTTTTGTTTTAGTTATATCTCTTCTTTTTAGTCAGAAGGATACGTGGAAAAAGTTAATAATTGCTATTTGTTTGATATTACTTTTAATGTTAATAGTATATCAGTTTGCATGGAGTTAATTTTATTAAGTTTTATAGGTTAGTTAACCCTGAAATTACAGATTAAAACTACCTCATAAGCCAGTCCCACGCTTTTTTTAATAAAACACTGATGATCAATAATTGCTCCTGCTACATTTTCACCAGTAACCGTTTCAACTCCTTGAAGCCCCGGTTAACTTCGCCTGGCTGAAATACTCAGGTAAGGTACAGCAAGTGTTCAAATATTCGATTCTCAGGTACTTAGATCAATATTAAATATTCCAAGATGATAAAATCAGGCCCATCAATCGTAAAATACTGCATTTAAGCATATTATATACTCCTATGGTCATTTGATACTATTTCATTATCATCATTTTCTTTGAATCTGTTGTTTTTCCATTGATGTTAATCGAATAGAAGTATATTCCACTTTTTAGTCCGCTTGCATCAAATTTAAAAAAATGAGTTCCTTTTGTTTTAGTTCCTTCGTCAATTGATAAAATCAATTGTCCGGTGTAATTGAAAATGTTCAATTGGATATTTGATTCATTTTCCAGTTTATACCAAATCTGTGTGCTTTCTCTGAATGGATTTGGAACATTTTGCAATAATTCACCTGCTTTTAATTCTGCTATTTTTCCTTTCATGGTTTTACTCATCTTGTCACCTGGTATTAAGGAAAGTAAATAGTTTCTGTACTCTATAAATTGTTCTTTTGAAGCAGGTTTATACTGAATCAGATTACCGGTATAAGCTGATTTGTATCCACTGTTTTCCATCACAAAGTAAACATATCCCAGGTCGATAATAGCAAAAATGCTGTCTTCCAAAGTTTCAGGATCAAGTATTATGTTTTCAAAGTAGTCGATTGGGTCAGGCCAGTTTTCCAGTTTCACATCACATTTTGAAACCAAATAACCTCCCATCTCAGCCAGTTCAGGTTCTGATTGTATTGTGCTGTCGTTTGCATAATATTGTTTCAAACTGTTATAATCATCCGAAACAAATTTTTCCAAAGCGAAAAGGTCATGCATGGCTGCTTTTGCATATTCTGATTGTGGGTATTGATCAATCAGCATTTCATACATACTTTTTGCCCCGATATAATCGCCGGCATCAAATAAGTTGTATGCAATCTCGTACATATCTTCATCAGGATCTGGTGCGCTGTTGTCTCCGTCACCAGGGCACCAGATGGGATCCCATAAATACTCACCTGGATAAAAATCTTCTTCAGGGTCAAAATTCTCTCCCCAGCAATTATACCTTACATCTTTTATTAAAGAACCGCCTGAATGACTATGATAAACCAACGGATCGTGGGGTGCCCCTAAATTGTCTTCATCAATTATTCCATTGAACCTGAAATAGAACGGGAAACTGTTTTGAGATGCATACACCTCAAAGGAATCATTGTCTTCAATGGTTTGTGTTTCTGATAAGCTTTGTGCACCGGAATATCCGCAGAGCCTGATACTACTGTTATCGACAAGCCAAACGCCATACATGTTGTTTGTAATATGGTTTCTGTAAACAGTTCCCAGTGTGCCATACATCAATATGCCGCATTGAATGCAATTAGTAATGGTGTTGTCACTTATCATTTGTTGCTTAGCTTGTCCATAACCTGATTGCATGATCTGAATCCCATGAGCATACCCATCAATTGTATTATTCGAAATATCATACAGGTTATAGTCCCATAGGTCGATGGCTACCATGTTATTATCGGTTGTGAAATTACAATCTGATACTATGGCTGATTTGTCGTTGACTTCGTTGTTTTCGAGGTATAGCCAGGTGTGGTCAAAATCAGTACTTGAAATGTTGACGATACCCCTGTGGGAGTAAGCCATGAAACAATCATCAAATGTGGAGTTGGAAATGGTTAAGCTCTCACCATAATTGTGTATCTCACATTTATTAAAAGTTGTATTCTCAAATATTGCTTGAAGACTGTAGTTGTTCAAATATAAATCCCATTGAGGGCCGGTGGATGTGAAAGTTACATTTTGCCCAACTTCCAACAAACCGTCCACTTCAATTTTATTGCCGCCATTTGTTCCGGTTATTGTTACACCATCCTCAATTATAAGAGTTGCGCCTGCATCTACTACCAGATCGGCATCATTCAACAGGAAAATTTTAGCGTTTGTTATGAATTTCAATTGCTTTCCAGATGTCACATGCACATTTTTTGAAATACCAATAAGACCTCGATGGGTTTCATCTTGAGTTATATCTGTGCATAATAATGTTGGATATTCTAATGATGTGTAATCACCAATATCGCCTATATCACTATAAAGCGGGACTTCACCGGGGTATTGTCCGCCATAATCAATAGATTCATGAGACTCTTCCCAATAGTAACTCTCAAGAATAGAAATGTAATTGTCATTGTTTTCATCTGCTTCAGTATACGGCTGCCCGTTGTAATTATTGACATGATCGGGTGATTCTCCTACTGTTGCAGAATAAGTGTGGAAATTAAACTCTCCATGGCGGTACTCTTGCCCTAATTCATCTTCTTCCCATTCTACAACATCATTACCATTAATGTCTTTATTATCTGCCACGAAGGAAGATTCCAGAGGCTGACAGGAAGAATGAAGAACCGTGTTTGGTGCTTCCAGATCATCCTCAAATCCACCTGATCGGCATTGTTGCATCCAGAATACTTTTTTATGCGCTGGTATTTGATCAGTCAATTCAGCAAACTCGTAATCCCACATAATTTCATCCATTAATTGTATATAAACAGGACCTGGTACCAGCTCCAGGGGGCCACCATGGTCAAATGTCCAGACGAACAGGAAATCATCTTCCGTTACTTGTGGAAAATCTCCCGTACCGGTTGCCAAACCGGTAAAGACGGCTTCCACATTACTATAAGTGGCAGGGTAGTCGGTGATAGGATAATAGTTTGGATACGATATATCCGCATTATACCTTGCCGACATATTTTCAAAATAAAAATCTTCGCCATTAGCAAATAAAACAAACACATTTTCATCAGTGTAGCCAAATCCTCCCTGTTCAGGGTCTTTTACAAGCATTTCCCACATTAGGTAGGTATCGTACCAAAATTCAGGGAAATATCCGTTTTCATCTTTTCCCTGTCCCTGGTTCCATTGTTCTTCTAAAGGAATATCTGAGATAGCATAATCGCCGGTAATCAACACGGCGTACTTTTCCTGTGCGTTACTAACGCCAAAAATAGATGTCAAAGCTATTAATAAAACTAAAAATTTGGATTTACGTTTCATAGTTTTTTAAATTTGCAACTATTACTCATAAAGGGGAGAAACCGGACCCTGTTTTCCAAATCAGGCCGGGTTTTTCCTTTGTTCCAGTAATAGCAGGTTAAACAATAGTTATTTAATATACTCCACAGAGCGCGTAAGAATGTTCCTGCCCGACTGCAAGCGTATGAGGTAAAGTCCTGGTTTTATCTCCTTTCCGTTTAAGTCTTTACCGTTCCATATTAATTCGTATTCACCCGGTTGTTTATTTCCATTAATTAAAGTATTTATTAATTGACCTTGTATTGTATATATTCTTAATAGTATCCTTCCTGCAGTATTTAGTTCAAAACAAATTCTTACCTGTTGATAAAAAGGATTGGGATAAATATTTATCTTCAAAGTATAATTATTAAAGTCATGAAGGTAATTAATGATGTCTGATTTTGAAAAAAATATTTCACCATTAGTACTCAAAAGAGGTTTTCTGTAAACTGCAAATAATTTGTTATTATGATTTAGTATTCTGGGGGTCATTGCGTACCATTCTGATTCATCAATAATATATCCTTCCCAGTTATCTTGTGTTTTAAAATAATGTACCAACATACTTCCTCCTTCGGTTTTTTCCACATCAAATATGTTAGGTTGATTGTTCTCATCTAAAGCTATTTGTTGTTCAATAGGATCTTCAACGATAAGTTCAGGATATGACCAGCTTATTCCGTTAAAATACCTGTACATTGTGCTGTCATTACCAGGACCAGTCATTGGTGTTTTTTGACGCCAAGCTATATGAGGTTTATTTGAATTATCTAAATCTAAATCTTTACCAGGTCCAATTGTGCAATTGCTTATTTCTATTATTGAACCCCAAATATTACTTTCATATTTTATATATATAGTTATATCTTCATTATGAGATTGTCCTTCATTATGATAGGATCCAATACAATGTAAGTTATTGAAATCATCACATATTATTTCAACTAATGCAAGATAAAAGTTCCCGGGATATGGGCAGAAAATTTCGCTCCAATTTCCGTTTTCCAAATACCTGTAAAAAGTTGTTCCATTGTTTATGCTTCTGTACCAAAAACAATAAATTCTGTCATTGTTGTCAATTACCAGTTTATTTGCATGAGATTCGGGCATATTTTCAGATATAATTAATGGTTCACTCCATTCTAACCCATTAAAAGTTTTAAAGTGAATCATAGTTTCATTAGGATTTCCAACATCATAATCATAAGAGACGTAAAGATTGTTTTCAGTATCGGAAATTATATGAGGATTTGAAACCCATTTTTCTTCATTTAAAGAAATATCTTCAGGATTTGACCAAACAAAACCTTCGTCATTTGATTTTGAATAATAAATCTTCCAAAAATTTGTCTCTATTTTATGTGCCCAAACGCAATGAATAGTTCCATTTTGGGCAACAGTTAAATCAGGTTGGTTATCTAAGCCTTCCATGTTTGAAATATTAACCGACTCTGTCCAGTTTTGGGCAAAAGAATTTATTACAAATATTATGGGGATTATCAAATTAATTGCCCTTTTCATTTTAAATCATTTTTATAATTGTTTGTCTTGATTACCAACATCAGATAAAGGCTCGGATAAGGATTCTACAATTAATTCAAAAGTTTCTCCGTAATTTTCACTTCTATATAAGTTATAATCACTCCTTCTGTATATTTCGCCATTAGAAAATCCTGTAGCGTAATTGGCATAGGAATAATCTTCTCTGTATTCCCAACTTTCCCCATAATCAAAACTCACCCAAAGCTCATTCCATCCCCAGTTATACAAAGCGCCGGGAGTGGCATCGCCAAGCACCTTTCCGATCTTCATTTCACCGGAAGGTGGGTTATATAATGTTTCGAATTGTAAAGTCAGGTTTTCACCGTTATCGGTGGAGCGGAAAATTGCATCATGGAGGTTTCCTAAATTATCAATATACCAGTTGATAGAGATGTAAATTTCCCCGGGTTGAGCGCCGCGGGTTATCTGGGCTTGTGCTGTTGGCCCGTAAAGAAAAGCAACCATAAGTAATAGTATCAGGTTTTTCATAATTACTGGTTATAATTAATGAACAATAATTTATTGAAATGAGAAAAAAGGTTTTCATAATTTAGTTTGCATAAAAATACAACATTTATATATGAAATGCAAGGGACTGAAAGTCTATATACAGGAGAATAGATGCCGCATTATAATTTCTAGCTTTTTAACATTAATCGGTTTTTTTAACAGAAGTAATACAAATTGTAATACCTTTTTATGTCATTTACTGAATTTATATAAAAATGTATGATTTAAGCCACGGTTAACTTCACCTGGCTGTAATATTCAGGGTAAGTTTAGCAAGAGTTCAAATAATAGATTCTCAGGCACTTTAGCCTCATTAATTCATGAATTAACGAGGAGTTGAAAGTTAAAAGTTGAGCCCACTCCGAAAAAGCAAAAATTAGAAAAATGCCACCAAGACACCAAGGATCACAAAGAACAGATATTCAACACTTTAAGCTTAGTGAATCTTAGTGCCTTTGGGCCTTGGTGGCAAGAAATTGACTTTTCGGAGTGGACTCAAAGTTGAAAGTTAGCCCCTGTACAAAATATTTCTAATACATAGACACCCCCTATTCTATAAACGTTTAACCAACATATTGCTAATAATCCGGTTTGAGAGAGCGGGTTGTAAAGGATCTCAAATTTAACCAGGTTAAGGAAAAATAATATTTTTATGTGCCAGGGATGTTATAAATAGAATTTAATTTGTCATACCTTTGAGCAACTTTGAGTCTTCTTTGTGTAACTCCGTGACATAGCTATTTATTCACGAAATAATTTATTTTTAAGGTGTTCATGATTGCTTCGCAATTCACAGAGAACCACGGAGAAGACTCAAAATTTTACAGAGAAAAGCAGTTATTATAATTGAGAATGAATAATCAGTACTTAAAGTGAACTAAAGTACTTAAAGTGCCTAAAGTTATAAGAATGGATAATATGGATTAGCTATAAATTAAAACTCCAGGCACTTTAGGCACTCCAAACTCAAGGCACTTGTATGATCGCAAAAAAGTTAATTTTTATTGTTTTTATAATGATATTGATCTCCTGTAACCGGAAAAAGGAGATTGAACTGATTCATCATTTTCCGGGTCAATCCTGGAACCGGTTTGATAAAATTAATCTCTCTTTTCAGGTTGAAGATATTAAACCCTCGTATGATATTTTTCTCAAAATAAACCATACGGATAAATACCCCTATAAAAACCTGCGTTTCAATCTTATTATTTACATGCCTTCCGGAGAAGAAAGGATTGTTGAATATGATTTTGATATGCGTAAAGAGGATGGTGGCTTCTCTTCTGCAGTCATAAATGATCATTTAGAAGTGATATTTCCGCTTAGGAGCGAATTAAGATTTATGAAAACAGGAATTTGCAGGTTTGAGTTTGAGGATTTGATCCCAAGGTTAGAAATCCCGGGGATTATAAAAATGAGTGTGATATTGAAAAAAAACAGGTAACCTGTTTTAGGAATTAATCAGGTTAGAATACCCAAGACAGTTTTTTTATCTTTCACCAATTGTTCCTTTAAAGCCTCAAGGTCTTTAAATTTTACCTCATCGCGTATACGATCAATCCAGTAAATCGTCAAATAATCCCCATAGATTTGTTTATCAAAGTCAAATATATGAACTTCAATGGTTAAATCTTTCCGGTTCAGGGTTGGCCGTACACCAATATTTCCCATTCCAAAAAATTTCTGCTCATTCCATAAAACCTTACAGGCATAAACTCCGTTTGCTGTAATCAGCTTTAGTTTGTCGTCAACCTCAAGGTTAGCTGTCGGAAAGCCAATTGTTTTGCCAACTTTAAAACCTTCAACCACATTGCCATGAATAGAATATTCGTACCCAAGGTACTTATTGGCATGAGTAATATTCCCGTCATTAAGTGCTTTTCGGATTTTTGTCGAACTCACAGAAATCCCGTCAATATATTGAGCTGGAACCTCGTCAACCGTAAAGCCAAATTCTTTTCCCAGCTCTTCCAGACTATGATGATCACCTAGCCGGTTTTTGCCAAAATGATGGTCATAGCCTATTACAATATTCTTTGCATGGATTTTATCAATAAGAATATTTTTAATAAACTCGTAAGAAGAGAGTTGAGCAAACTTTTTGGTAAAAGGCAAAACAATAAGATGGTCAATACCCGTTTTCCGGATCAAATCGATCTTACGTTTAGGTGAGTTTATTAATTTCAGGTCCCAGCTGTCTGAATAAAGTACTTTACGTGGGTGCGGGTCAAACGTAACAAGAATAGTCTCACCATTATGCCTGACTGCAACCTCTTTTAATCTGTTAATAATCGCCCGGTGCCCAACATGAACACCATCAAAGGTGCCGATAGTAACTACCGGAAACTCTACGGGGTCAAATTCTTCGATACAAGAATAAATCTTCATAACAGGTGATTCGGTCGTGCAAAATTAAAATATTTAATCACGTAGCCAATTGCTTATTTTTAATTTAAACAAATAAGGGGTAACAAAATTGAGATTTATGGATTAACAGGAAAACATATGGGTTTGAAAATTATTGTTTATGCAAGAAAATATCGGGATTTTATTAACAAAAGCAATCATGCTATTAGCCCTTCTCCTACCCATTCTGGGGCTGTCTCAGATTGAAGATGATTTTTCGGATGGCGACCTGACGAATAATCCGGCATGGTTAGGGGATATTTCATCATTTATAATAAACAGCGATAAACAGCTGCAACTCAACGCTGAAGATGCCGGAAGCAGAACCCTGATTATTCCAAGCTCAATTTCTGATAGTATGGAGTGGCTTTTCTGGATCAGGCTGGCTTTCAACCCCTCTTCAAATAATTATGCCAGGGTTTACCTGGCCTCCGATGAGGCTGATCTATCCGGACCACTTAACGGCTATTACCTGCAATTTGGGGAATCAGGATCAGGAGATGCTATTGAGCTTTTTAAACA
>JAGLWB010000347.1 GCA_023133655.1 Bacteroidales bacterium | reverse complement strand
GAAAGCAGCCGCCCTGTTTGAAAAAACGGAAGGAAATGATCTTCATCCGGCCGCAGCTGTGGCAACAGCCACCTTGATTAAAGCAGTAAAAGAGGGTCGTGTTGAAAAAGATGCTGTGATCATGTTAAATATCACTGGTGGCGGGGAAGAAAAATTTATGCGCGATAAAACACTATATTACTTAAAGCCGTCACTGGTTTTTGATATAAATCCGGATTTTACCGAAGTTAAAAAAAGGGTCGAGGAACTCTATTGATTAGGGACTGCCGATATTCTCTTTTCTCCTTTCGTTTTTCGCTTCTCGCTTCTCGTTTTTCGCTTTTCATCTATGTCGCCCCTACCGGGGCTTTTTATCATTCTTGTCAATGCCTTTGCTACCGACATCTGACTCCTACAGAGTCGAAAAACACTTCGCATATCGTTATTCGGATATCATACAACAAATCAAATATCAGATATCATTTATCATTTATCTGATATCAATTTATCTTTCATACTTTTGCACTATGAAAAACAACCTGACAATCTATAACACCCTTTCCAGGCGCAAAGAAAAATTTGAACCCCTCAAACCTCCTTTCGTTGGGATGTACGTCTGCGGCCCAACTGTTTATGGTGATGCCCATTTGGGTCATGCCCGGCCTGCAATTGTATTCGACCTGGTGTATCGTTACCTCATGCACCTTGACTATAAAGTACGCTATGTACGAAATATCACCGATGTTGGACACCTTGAACACGATGCTGATTCGGGAGAAGATAAGATCGCAAAAAAAGCAAGGCTGGAGCAGCTTGAACCTATGGAAATTGCTCAGTACTATGCCAACAGCTACCATCGTAATATGGATCAGCTTAATGTTCTGCGACCAAGTATCGAACCACTGGCGTCAGGGCATATTATCGACCAGATAAAAATGGTTAAAGCTATTCTGAACAATGGGTTTGCTTATGAATCTAATGGGTCAATCTATTTTGATGTACAGAAATACGATCATGATCATAATTACGGTGAGCTTTCCGGACGTAAAGTTGACGATATGCTGAGTGAAACACGTGAGTTGGAGGGGCGGGATGAAAAACGGTTTTTTGCCGACTTTGCTCTCTGGAAAAAAGCCAGGCCGGAACATATCTTGCGTTGGGATTCTCCATGGAGTAACGGCTTCCCCGGGTGGCATCTCGAATGCTCGGTTATGGGAGCCAAGTACCTCGGATCTCCTTTCGATATTCATGGTGGTGGTTTGGATCTTGTATTTCCACATCATGAGTCTGAAATTGCCCAGTCAGTAGCCGCATCCGGGAAAAAGCCTGTAAAATACTGGATGCACAACAACATGATCACACTCAATGGCCAAAAAATGGGGAAATCACTTGGTAATGCCATCAATCTTGATGATTTCTTCGCGGGAAACCATAAAATACTGGAGCAACCATACAGCCCCATGACCATCCGCTTCTTCATGCTTCAGGCTCATTACCGGAGCACGCTCGATTTTTCTAATGAAGCACTTCAAGCTGCTGAAAAAGGACTTAAACGTCTTTTTTCCGGTATTGAGGTATTGAATAAACTGAAACCGGCAGATAGATCAACAGCAGATATCAGTGCCTTAATAAGCAAATGTTACGCAGCTATGAATGATGATTTTAACAGTCCTGTCCTTATATCGCATCTTTTTAACGGACTGAAGATCATTAACCTTGCCAATGATGGAAAAGAATCGCTCACAAAGGAAGACCTGGAAGCTTTAATCAAGCTTTATCATGACTTTGTTTTTGACATCCTTGGCCTGAAGCCCGAAGATGCAAAGGGCGCTCAGGATGAACTGGTGGACAAACTGATGAATACCATTCTTTCTATCCGCCAAAGTGCCCGCACTAATAAAGATTTTGCCACCTCCGACATGATCCGGGATGAATTGGCAGAAGTAAAAATTACCATAAAAGACACGAAAGATGG
>JAGLWB010000346.1 GCA_023133655.1 Bacteroidales bacterium | reverse complement strand
ATCTGGGAAAACAGGCTGGATCTGGCTTATGGTTTGACAAAGCAGGGTACTCAGGATTTCAGGAAAAATGATGACAAAATCGATTTATCATCTAAGTACGGGCTGCAAGCTTCAGAGAAATGGTATTATAGTGCACTATTCAATTTCAAATCTCAGTTTTCTGATGGCTTTGATTATCTTGAGGATACAACTATATTATTATCCGGTTTTTTGTCACCGGCATATACCTCAATAGGGGTAGGTATGGATTGGAAACCTAAAGATTATTTCTCTCTGTATATTTCTCCCGTTACGGCAAGATGGGTCATTGTGAATAATCAGGATCTTGCTGATAAGGGCGCCTTTGGTGTTGACCCGGCTGAATATGACGATCTTGGCCATGTAGTTAAGAATGGCCAGAAAGTAAAGTCAGAATTTGGTGCCCTGTTAAGAGCAGAATTTACAAGGGATATTGCTAAAAATGTCAACCTGAAAACCAAATTGGAACTCTTTTCTGATTATCTTGACAAACCACAAGAGATTGATCTGTTCTGGGATATTTTCTTTACGATGAATATCAATAATTGGCTGGCGGCTACATTGAACACTACGTTGGTGTATGATGCAGATGTTATGATAATAGACAAAGATGGCAAGGTAGGGCCGAGAACACAGTTTAAAGAAATTTTTGGTATAGGAATAACCTATTCGATAGGAGCTGTACAGGAATAATAAATAACTCAACTGCTACCTCAGCCGGTCAGCTGCCCTTACTAACCTTTCATCCCTTTTGATTGCTCTTAAAGCAAGAACGAGAAAAACCAGGCATACTAAAGGGAAAACAGAACCCGTTTCGTAAGAAGTTGTAACCGAAACACTGGTGGAAATCCGATCTGTGTAAAAGAACATTAAAACAATCAATACAATATTCAACAAAATACCAAAATTCACCATTTTTATCTGGAATAACCTTTTTTTATAGTTAAAACTGGCAGTTGCAATCAAAGCCATTACTGCTATATCAAGCAATATTAAAGGTATATTAAAGAACTTATTATAAATAAATTCGGGATCGGGAACCTCATTTTGCACTGTGTAAATAAATAGCTTAATGTACTCGATATCGGATAGGTAGCTTGCAAGAGGAAAGAAAAAAATCACAAAAGAGGCTAAAAATGCCAGAAAAAGGTAAACCGATTGAATTCGCTGAATCATGATACTTCAAGTTAGTTAAGATGCTCAACAAAGATACGAATGATTTCTTAAGGAATACAATAATTCCTTGGTTTTTACATTATTAATCTATGCATTTAAATAAAAAAAACTATTAAAATATTTTGTTTTGAAATAATTATTACCTTTGCACCAAATTCCTTCTAAAATATAATTCTGAAGCAATTCAAAAACAGCTACATTTTATTTAATCTGAATCCAAAAAGACAACTCGTGTTTTCTTAAAAGAAACTCACTATTGTCCCTCCTATTTAATAATATTTTAAAATAAAAATTATTTTCCTAATGTACGACATTATAGAATTAAACGGAAAGCTTGTTACAGACCTTAGAGATATTGCGAAATCCCTTAATATTCGCAAAATAGAAGGGTTGAAGAAACAAGAACTCATTTACAAAATCCTGGATCATCAGGCATTAAATCCACCACAGCACACGCTTAATAAAGAAAAAAAACCAATCAAGAAAACGCTGAAATTAAAGCGAAGCAAAACGCCAAAAGAGGATATTCCCAAAAATATTGACACAAAAGATACTCTATCCAAAGAAAAAACAAAAGATAAACAAACGGTTACTGAAAAAAGAACAAAACCTGATAGGGAAAAGAGGAATGTTCGAAAAATTGATCAACAACCAGTTGTACCAGTTGTAAGGCCTGTTGAACAACAGGATCAAAAAGACGACAGAGAAAAAGCTCCTTCAACTATGGACAAAGAGAAATCTCATTCAACTACCGATCAGAAAAAAGCTCCTGTGACTTCCGAAAGAGAAAGGCCTGCACATACTAAGAGAAGCAATAAAGGCAGAGATCAAAACCATCGAAATAAATATGCAGACCGTAATAAGGATGAGTATTCATTTGAATTTGAGGGAATTGTATCTTCTGAAGGTGTTTTAGAGATTATGCCTGATGGGTACGGGTTTTTACGATCTTCTGATTATAACTACCTGAACTCCCCTGACGACATCTATATTTCACAGTCTCAGATTAAATTATTCGGGCTTAAAACAGGTGACACGATCAAAGGCAGAATACGACCTCCAAAAGATGGAGAAAAATATTTTCCGCTTATTAAAGTTGAACAGATAAATGGACGTAGTCCGGAGGAAGTTCGCGACAGAATTCCATTTGATTTCCTTACGCCACTTTTTCCAATAGAGAAATATAACCTTACAGGACACCCCGAAGACTCACCCTCCACACGTATCATCGATATGTTCACTCCAATCGGGAAAGGACAACGGGGATTAATTGTAGCTCAACCCAAAACAGGAAAAACTGTCTTGCTGAAAGAAGTTGCTAATGCCATTTCTTATAATCATCCGGATGCTTACCTGATTATCCTCCTTATCGATGAGAGACCTGAAGAAGTTACCGATATGGAAAGAAGCGTTAAGGCAGAAGTCATTTCATCAACATTTGATGAACCTGCCGAGCGACATGTTAAAATATCTAATATTGTGTTGGAAAAGGCAAAACGGATGGTTGAATGCGGACATGATGTGGTTATTCTGCTTGATTCAATCACACGTCTTGCCAGAGCTTATAACACGGTTTCTCCAGCTTCCGGGAAAGTACTTTCGGGAGGGGTGGAAGCAAATGCATTACAAAAACCTAAACGGTTTTTTGGAGCAGCCCGTAAAATAGAGGACGGAGGCTCTTTAACAATTCTTGCAACTGCACTAATTGATACCGGCTCAAAAATGGATGAAGTTATTTTTGAGGAGTTTAAAGGAACAGGTAATATGGAGCTCCAACTTGACAGGAAACTATCAAACAAACGTATTTATCCTGCTATCGATATCGTTTCCTCCAGTACAAGACGTGAAGACCTGCTTCTTGACAAAGAAATGCTGCAAAGAATATGGATTCTTAGAAACCATCTGGCAGATATGAACCCGCTGGAAGCAATGGAATTCCTGAAAGACAAAATGAAATTCACCGCCTCCAACGAGGAGTTTCTTATTTCAATGAATGCTTGATGTAACTTCGGGAATTGAACAAAGAACAAGTGGTTGAGGTGTGATGTCGGCAGGTCTACAGGTCGGCGGGTCAACAGGTCGGCAGGTCGGCGGGTCGGCTCGAGAGTAACTTCATTTTCTTAGAATTTTTTTAGCCAGTTCCTGAAAATTAATTCCATCAAAATCGCCTGAACTCATCATTAACAGGTTCTTATTTTTCCAATGATCATTGATGAGATCCTCAAGTACCTCTTTTGAATTGGTGTATACTTTCATTGCCGGATGATTGAATGAATGCACTATCATCTCTTTACTGATATCAGGTAATCGCTTGAGAGCAATAGTGAGGGGATTGTAATAAACAATTGGAAAATCAACACCTCTCATTGTACCTCTGTACTGCTCTAAAAAACCTTTATTCAGGCTACTAAAAGTATGTAACTCTATACAGGCCACTAATTTTCGATCAGGGAATTGTTCCTTAACAGCTTTAGTAGTTGCAACCAACTTGGAAGGCGAATGTGCAAAGTCTTTGTAAACAGCAGTATAATCATTGCCATCAATGAACTCCAACCGGTTTGAAGCTCCATGAAAAGAGGAAATTGCATCATAAAACATTTGCCTGTCAACACCAAGCTCCCGGCAAATTTTCCAGGCAGCGTTAAGATTTAACAGGTTATGGGAACCAAAAACTTTAAGAGGTATATTTTTACCATGCCCTGTCAGGTATGTAATGCCATTATCAATTATATGTGGAGGTAAATCATACCCTATCTTTTCAATATGTTGATTTGTATCTTCAGCTAATTTTGTAAGAAGATGATCATCCTCGCAATAAACAAGCTTGCCGTCTTTAGGTATCATGTCGATGAAAATCCTGAATTGTTCAACATATTCCTCAAACGTCGGAAAAACATTAATATGGTCCCATGCAATGCCACTTATCAGGGCCAATTCAGGCTTGTAAACATGGAATTTAGGCCTGGGATCAAGGGGGGAAGTAAGGTATTCATCACCTTCAAAGATCATAACCGGGGCATGGTCGGTCAGGCGTACCATTACGTCAAAACCTTCCAGCTGCGCTCCAACAAGAAAATCAGCATCAATACGATGATGATTTAATACCTGCATGATCATTGCCGTAATGGTTGTTTTACCGTGACTACCTCCAATCACAACTCTTTTCTTATTCTTTGCGTGCTCATACAGAAATTCAGGGAATGAGTAAACAGGCAACCCCAACTGTTTGGCTTTTAATAATTCAGGGTTATCAGATTTGGCGTGCATGCCCAAAATAACAACATCCAGTTCTGAAGTAATTTTATCAACAAACCAGCCATCTTTCAGTGGTAATAAACCAAATTTTGCCAGTCGGCTACGTGAAGGATCAAATATCTTATCATCCGATCCGGTAACCGTATCGCCTTTTTTGTGAAGAGCAATGGCCAGGTTATGCATTGCGCTGCCACCGATGGCTATGAAGTGAATTCTCATATCTTGATATTAAAACTCAATCTGCAAAATATACTCTTTAAATGAAATTACTTTTTTTACATCATTCGTATTGAAAAGAAAGGGACGCACATCATTAGCCATTTCCTGAAAATCAATTTCTGACAATTTCTCCTTCAGTCTTTGTTTTAGTTCATTTCTGTTTGAAATATTGAGCTTCAAACAGAGGTAATTGAAATTTGGCTTAATACTTTTCCCTAACAGGAAAACTACATCATAAAAATCTCTTCCCTTGTTCCGCTTTCGGTTGATAATTGCGTAAAGCTTCTGAGACAATAAAATATCTGGTGGAGTGACAGCGATTTGGGTGAAAACATCAAATTTGTTCAGCAACTTCCATTGCGGTTTAAAATCAAAGTGTTGAGATTCAGTATCCAGTCTGATCATTATTTTCTCTTCACGGTACCCGGATAGGCCTAAATTCAATAAAATTCCAGGAAACCTAATAATACAATGAAATGCTTCTTTATAAATATTATTGGTTTCAATTTGATAACCCTCAAGTTCAATCTTTTTTTTTATCCTGTTTGTAAGGTTATCAAATTCCTCTTTGGAAAGATCAAAATTATCAAAATCAAGATCTTCGGAAAAGCGATTGTTTTCGTAAATCATGCGCAGGGCTGTTCCTCCAATAAAGGCCATTTTGTTTGCGACAGGACTGTCATACAAAACTTCAAGGATTTTATATTGTAAAAATTCTCTTACCATAAACCTTTCAAACCCATGCAAAGATTCAGGAAAATATGATTTTATCTGATCAAGATTAAGCATAGAAATACCGGTTAACAAAGTGAAACCTTTTATTCATCATTAAAGAGGAATATACATTCAGATATTTTATCATTTTATCATAATTAATTAAAGATGTAAAACTACCAGGGTCAATCCTGAGGGCTTCAATTGTTTCATAATCTGCGGGTTTTCTTAAATACAAATAGTCCAGAATTGCTTTTTCAGGCTCTGCTATTTTTATTGTATATCCATTCAATCTGACAAGTTGATAACCAAAAAACAGGGTAGGCTTAACATTGTGGTATTCAAAACTCCCAATGGGAGAATCGATAGAATATGTTTTTTTTGTACTAATTGAAATAAGGGTAAATACACCTTCAGGAATAAGCCCGTAATATGATAATGCTGTCTCTAAAGTAATATAGGAAGGCTTGTAGATACGGTTTGCGCTGTAGAACAGAAATGCTTCGTTTTTTACCTGATCAATAAAACAGTAATAGCCTTTTCTTATCTTTTGAACATGTCCCTTGATTTGCCATTCATAAAGGCGGTTTCTATGAAAGCCCGGGTCCAGTTTTCGGATATCCGAATAACTAAATACCGGAAAATCCTTCAATTTATATTTAAGTTCAATAAATTTCATTTGTTTCTATTTGTCATCAAAATTAGTGACAATTAGAAATAAAAACAAATTTTTATTCAATATAAATCGCCCAATCGTTCAATCATCACAGCTTCACCACCTTAGCGATACATTTTCCTTCCGGAGTAATAACTTGTATGTAGTACAATCCGGAAGAATACTTACTCATATCCAAAACAAATCTTTCCGTGAACCGACAACCCGGACTGGCATGTGCAACTGTTCTTTCCCCAAATGAATTGTAGATGAGCACTTCATCAACATGGGAAGAGAAATATACCTTCCCTTTAGTCGGATTGGGAAAAAGTTGGATAATGCATCTCGTACTTTTGTCCGGCCAGGGTTCAAAGCCAACATCTAAATCTTCTGTAATATATTGTATAGAATCTGGTGTAAATTGATAACAAACATCTTCAACAGACCAATGTCTTGCCCACCATCTTTCGAATTCGTTTTGGAAAATTAATTCATTTTCATAATGATATACAACAGGAAGTATTTCAGGGTTTAAAGTATCAATAGCTTGTGGCCAACCAGTTATATTTGGAATTGTGTCTCCTTCTGGAACAGTTATGTCTGCAGGAAAAAATTCATAAATTACAGAAAGGGGCTTATCAACATGAAAAGGCGAGGTTATGCTTACATTATTATCGCATCTATCTGAAAGAATCCAATCAAATTCTCCGTCGTATTTATAATGTTCACAAACAGTTTGGTCTGGGTTTTGAGTTGTATTTCCTATTGACCAAGCAGAATAAACAAGCCAAGAATTATCTGTTGCTGTTGCAGTATCTGTTGGAGTTATTTGATCTCCATAAATATAATTCATTGAACCAGGTGCTTGAGGATTTTGGGGAGGTTCTGTTTCTTGTAAATATTGTTTATGAATTTGAGTTACTGGTTGAGTTGTTAAACCTGCAGAAGCATCTGATATTGTCCATTTGTCTTCAAGATATGCATTATTAATATACTCACAACTATTTGGATCAGAATTCCCCCAAACAGTATCTCTTTCAAAAGAAATTACAAAATAATTAGAATTATCTGCTCCTTGAGGAGGGATTGAATCAACAGCATAGCCAAATTCATTTCCATAAGTATCTTGAGCAAACCAAGAAAACCAAGAATTTGTCGTATCTTGAACTTGAATTATTTGCTCTAATGTAGAAATATTTCCACAATCATCTGCTGCAGTTTGTGTTCTCCATATTGTATAATTAGTATTTCCCGGATCTGTTATGTCTGGATTTTGATTTAAACTATCTGAAATTGAAATAGATGGATTTATTCCTGTATTGTCTATTGCATTTATTATTCCCAATACACTTGAAGATTTATCTGTTTCACAATTAACAGTTGTGTCTGGAGGAAATGGAGGAATAATTTCAGGGTTAATTCCCTCAAAAACATTAACATATTGAAAATAAGGATTTGCAATATTTTGACAACTATCTTGTGCATTCCACGGAATAGTTATTGGAAATTCAAATTGACTGCAACCACTTGAACCTGGACCTCCATTCATAGCCCAAGACACAGAATATAAAGGAGAATTATCTTGAGCTGTTGCAGGATTACTTGCAATATTGTCTAAAATATCTTGTTCCCAATCAGGAGTCCATTGAAGATTATAACTTGTTGGTTGATAAGTCCACCAAGGAGGTTGAATATCTTGTTCGTGAATTTCATGAACCCATGTTGAATCATTTCCAGAAGGATCTGTTGATACAAAAGTCCTATAAATTATTCTTGATAAATCATTACAATTTTGAGGGTTTGAATAATTTCCAAGTTCAACAATTGAATCGCTTTCTGTTAAAGTGTATAATCCTGAATTATCTGAAAAAATTGGAATTCCTGTAACATCAGAAGTTATTGGATCTCCATAATTAACTATTAATGGACTTTGTGGGCCACTAACAAAAGCAGGAGAAGCTGTATCTTGAAATATTATATTTTGTGGAGATCTATTTGGAAAAGTTAAATTATCATGAGAACTATATGTTGTATCAATAGGATCATATTCATTTGATTGTCCTCTCCATGCTCTTTGAATCAAAAAATTATAATAAGTTGAATCCCAAGGATCTGAACTTCTTCCAATAGTAGAATCATTATAAATTTCTGTTGCCCAATCAGGAGCTCCTGGTCTTCCAGTGATGTCTGGATCTGGATTATCTGGGTTTGTGACTTCATAATTTATTGTTATGTCTGCAGGATTTGAGCCTTGGTTAAAATAAAAATCAACCCATGGCTCATAAACAACAAGATCTGGGTGTTGCCAATCTACAACAGGATCTGTGTTAATGTTAATAAATCCTATTGTTGAGAAGTTATTGTGAATTGTATCTTCTAACAACTGACTATAAAAATAACAATATCTACTATGATTTGCAAATTCATTTAAACTAAAATCTCCTGGAACAATAATTTGATCATTTTGAGGTTCTCTATATTGATAATGCCAGAAATTTTCTACACTATCTTTAACCATAAAAGTATTTGTTGCATGTGCAATTCCTGTAGACGTAACAGTTCCCACTTCAAATCCTCCTGGAAGATTCCAAAGTCCATTATCAGTAGTATCAATTCTATTAAAATTAATCCCAGATTGTGCTATTTTCTCAACACCCCAAGCTTTGACTCCTAATTGTCCAGAATAGTCACTACAATTTATTCCTGGAAACCAAATATAATTTGTTGAATCTAAAGCAAAGAACTTATCTAACCAAATTAATTGCTCTGCTGTTGTTGAAGTTTTATAATGTGGTCCTGGAATATATGGGATTTGATCTTTTATATATTGGAGATGTATTGATTTGTCTGAATTTGAGCCAACAGTTGTAATTTGGCCATCTCCGTTAACATCTGCCCTATAATTAAAAACACCAGATTGAATTGCATTATTATCATCTATGTCTGCATCTCCATCTCCATCAACATCTCCTGAACCATAAGAATCCCAAGTAAAATCAAAACTGTGATTTGTATTTCTAACATTAGGGTGTTCCCAAGAATCTAAAACTTGATCTCCATAAAATTCATCATCACTAGAACTTTGATATTCTTGTCTTGCTAATGCTGTTGCTGTTGAATCATAATATGCTTTATATTTATTTGAGTATGCTAAAGAATCACTTGCTTGAGAACGAGTAGTGTATCCTACTTGTTTGTGGTCTTTATTAATTATAGGAACTTTTTCTTCTTCATAAAAAAATTTTGGAGTTGCTGTATTTTCATAAAATACTTCTGTTTTATTTTTATTATTAACAGGATCTTTATCGTAATTATTTTGAGATAAAACTTCTTTTACAGGAACTACAGTTAAAGCTAATCCCACGCCCATACCATAAATTGTTTTTTTTATTTTTCCTTTTAAGTCTCTATTCTCAATGCTTAAACCAATAGATATTCCCAATAAAGTTTTTCTTGTGTTAGATTTATGGATAAGCGGTAGTTCCAGAGATGTTTCACACACAAATCTTTTATTAATAGCATTTCCCCGATGCCTGTTAACCAACTCTGGTTCAGGGTATGATTTGCGGGGTATTGGAGACATTTGTTTCATTTTTGGCTGAACTGGCCTTGCTCTATGGGGTTCTTTAATTCTGAGGGTCAGTGTAGTGTTTGGCCATGGCTGGCTGTAATGTATGTTTTTGATAATAAGCCCTTTATTATTATCACAATAAATATTTTCAGCAAATATTATTTCTTTAACGTCTTTGTGTTTTTGTGAGATCAGATACATACAACAGCAAACTAAAAGAAGGCCTAAATATATAAAATTATCAGGGGAAAAACAACCGGGCTGTCGTTATGTGTATAAAAATTAATACGGGGATATCTCTGACCTTAAAAAGTTATAGGATTAAATTTGACCGGAAGCTAGCAGCACATGCCCGCTTGCCGGGGATGATGCCATAATAACGCCGTTTGTTTTATTTAATATGAAAAAGGTTTTTTAAATCCGGGTTGCGGGTTTTTATTAATGCAATTTTCCACTCTCTTTTCCATCCTTTTATTTGTTTTTCCCTTTTGATTGCACTTTGGATATCAATAAACAATTCATAATATACCAGAATATTAACATTGTATTTCCGACAAAACACGGATCCTTTCCCCAAAATATGCGCTTGCATTCTTCGAACAAAGTTTCCAGTCACACCTGTATAAAAGACAGTACGCTGCCTATTCGTTAAAATATAAATATAACTTCCCTTCATTATATGATTTAACATTAATCCTCCTTTAGCCACATTGACACGTCATCCCAGACTTGATCTGGGATCTGATTAAGGACGCAACACTGGAAGTTAAAGTATATTAATAAGCAACTAAACAGAAAATCGTATATTTGCAAATATGAAGTTGATTGAAGAACATATTGATTATGTAATTGAACTTTGTAAAAAACACGAAGTAAAAGAGTTCTATGTGTTTGGTTCAATCCTCTCAGATGATTTTAATAATACGAGTGACATTGATTTTTTGGTTCAATTTGGTGAGGTACCTTTGTTTGAATACTTTGATAATTATATGAATCTTAAGGAGTCACTTGAACTTTTATTCAAGCGCCAGATTGATCTTGTTGAAGCTCAAACGATAAAAAATCCTATACTCAAAAATGCTATAGACAAAAATAAAACCATGATATATGGACGAACGGATTCTCAAGTGGTTGTATGATATACAAGGTGCAATTATTGAAATTGAATACTATTTTTCTACCCTCCCTAAAGATTTCGATCAATACAAATCAAACATTTTATTAAAAAGAGCGATTGAAAGAGATCTAGAAATTATTGGTGAAGCGGTAAATAGAATTTTAAAGAAAAGCCCATCTCAGCGCGTGGCTGCGAACCGATAGCTAAAAAATCAATCTATCAATCCAAACACAATCTATTATGAAAACAATTTCCTTTTTTATTTTTCTAG
>JAGLWB010000345.1 GCA_023133655.1 Bacteroidales bacterium | reverse complement strand
AATGTAAGCTGCTAAATAATTACATTAAAAGTATTAAAAAAATAAATAACGTTTGCTAATAATGTATTTTAAAAAAAGCATGAATTATATTTTCAAAAAAATACTTTTATTTATATTCATAATACCTTTATCTGTAACATCTCAAGTATTTATGTGGGATGGGGCTAAGAGCTATGGTAGCAATGGATCTTCTCCCACTTATGGAATATGCACTGATATTGACGATAATGTTTATGTTTATGGAACATTTCGCGATACCCTGAGTATTGGTGATACTTCTTTTATTTGCAATCAAGAGCACCAGTGGAGCTCCGATGGTTATATTGCAAAATTCAATTCTAATGGTGATTTTCTATTAGCTCTTCATCTTATAACTAGGGGAAATGGCAAGCTACAACAGATCAAATGTGGCGTTGATAGTGAAATGAATATTATAGTTTCTGGAATTTTTACTTATAATATTCGGCTTCAAGATACAACACTTACAAGCCTCTATTCTACTGATTCATTTATAGCCAAATTTAATAAATATGGTATAAGATTATGGGTTAATCAAATAAAGGGAACGGGTTCAGATGATTTATATTTGATGGATATATCAGCAGAAAATAATATAGTATTTGCAGTATGTCATGACACATATGGTCAGTTTAATTTCAATTATGTTTCCTATGGGGATGACACAGTTTTATACCGTCAGGATAATTATCTTGTTCTAGCCTTATATAACTCAAAGGGGGAACTCAGATGGTTAAAAAGTGGGTATGGATTACTAGAACCAGTTACATTATGGTTGTGGAATTTAAAACTTAAGGAAGGACATGTTTATTTATGTGGCTTTACTTGTGACACTCTTATTTTTGATAATGATACTATTCCAGTACAGTGGGGTGTCTTTGAAGATGCCAATATGATGGCTAAATATGATGAACGAGGCAATAAAGTTTTTCTTGGAAATTTTGCTCATTATAGGATAAACAATTTTTCAATTGATGATGAAGATAATTATTTTACAATTGGTCATGTATTTCCTCCATTGATTATTGGTAATGATACAATTAATGAGGTTGGTCCGGCAGATATTTGCTTTGCAAAGTATGATTCAAATCTTGATTTACAGTGGTACCATGTTATTCTTACAAACCAAGGTTATGCCGGAATAGCGACAATAATTTATGACACTGAGGATCGCGTATATTTATTGGGACATTATAAAGATGAAATGCAATTAGGGGATACATCAATATTTGCAGGGTACTACCATAGAACTAAATTTTTTATTGCAAGGTATAATTCAAATGGAGATTTTATCCATGTTATATCTTCTAATGGCAAGCATCACCATAATGGAACAAATGAATTTACAGGTACAAAGATGATAATTGACAATTACGGAGATTTACTTGTTACAGGGAATTTTAATGAAGAAGCATTTTTTGGAAGTGACACCTTAACTAGCTTAGTTGGATTTAACCAGTTTTATGCTAAATTGTTAACTAATCCCATCATTGTAGAAATTAATCCTGAGATACCAACAGTCCAGCCTGATTTTTCTTATATTAAAATAAGTCCCAATCCAACTTTGTCAAGAGTTAATATTGAACTAAGAGAATTTCATGGTAATGTAATCATTCAACTCTTTAATAGTTCTGGGGAAAATCTATTTACAAAATCATACAATCCACATATAAATAAATCAATACATATAAATTTACAAAATTATCCTAACGGTATCTATTTATTAAAAATTAACTCAAACAACTATTCTAAAACAAAAAAAATAATCAAATTGTAACAACATCCAAAACAGCACCTATAGCAGCATGGCCGCATTTAGGTCATTAAGACAATGATTCGTAAATTTGAAAATACAAGTAATCAACATAAATTTGAGTAGCAAACGGCCACGTGCCATAGCTGCAAAACATTTGTGGAAATAATGCAAAATATTATGGATTCATTTATTAAAAATATCATTTTAGTCATTATCCTAATACCTTTTTATTCATATGCTCAAACTTTCAATTGGGATTTTGCTAAAAGTTTTGGAGGTCCTGGTCCTGTTGGCAGCTACGGAATTACAACAGATAAAGAAAATAATATTTATGTCTTTGGAGCATTTCTAGATTCACTTTATATTGGTGACACTGTATTTAAATGTTATCAATCGCATACATATAGCTATGATGGCTATATAGCAAAATTTACAGATGAAGGTGAATTTGTACTCGGTATACACATCGTTACAACCGGGCTTGGGATTTTACAAAAGTTGCAATGTGTTGTGGACAATAACCTAAATATAATTGTTTCTGGTGTCTTTTTATGGGGCACACTTAAGATCCAGGGTAAACCGATAAAATGTTTTGGCTCTCAGGATTCATTCATTTGTAAATATGATCAAAATGGAAATGTACTTTGGATTAAACATATTAAAGGTACAGGTCCAGATGAAATTCATCTGATGAAAATGTCGGATAATAATAATTTCTATATTGCTACTTACCATAATACATCCAGTCAATTTAGTAACAATTATGTGATTTACGGTAATTATGATACTGTTCTTTATAAACAGAAAAATTATCTGGTATTAGCCATGTATGATAATAATGGGGAATTAATTTGGCTTAGAAGTGGAAATACACTACATCACCAACTTCAATTATATAGTTGGGATATGGAAATTCTGGGAGAATATGTATATTTAGTAGGTCCATCACGTGATACGTTGATATTTGACCAAGACACACTACCTGGACAGTGGTGGCCATTTAGAGATGTCAATAGAGTTATTAAATATAACGAACGTGGTAAAAAATCTTTTATTGGGAGTTTTGCAAACTACCCGATTTATGATGCAGCAATAGATACTGACGATAATTATTATACCACAGGTCATATTCCTGATACTTTGATAATTGGTAATGATACAATAACACAATATGATATCTCTGACATCTGTTTAGCAAAATATGACGCTGAGTTAAATTTATTATGGTATGATATAATTCCAACGAATCAAGGATTTGCAGGAGTTGCACACGTTATTACACGTGATGATGGATACATTTATGCATCAGGTCACTTTAAAGATGAAATTCAAATTGGCGACACAACAATCTTTGGTGGTTTATTCCACAGGAAAAAGTTTTTTATAGCAAAATATACTAAAAATGGGGAGTTTGTTGAGGTGATCTCTTCAAATGGGAAACACCAAAACAGTGGAACAAATGAATTTTCCGGGACTGATATACTGATTTATGATTGTCAGAATATATTAGTTTCTGGTGGATTTACTTATCGGGCATATTTTGGTAATGACACGTTACAGAGTTTAGGAAGTCATGATATATTTTTTGCAAAATTAGGTACAGATCAACTTATTGTAAGTACTGACTCCCGGTTATCGTTGAAAGAACCATCACTTTCACTTATTAATATTACTCCTAATCCGACACCCTCAGAAATAATAATCGAATTCAATGACATAATAGAAAGTGCAATAATTCAACTTCATGATCTTTCTGGCAAAATCTTACAATCTTACTCTTATAATGCAAGGGAAGGTCATTTAAAATCCATTGACTTAGGTAATTATCCGAAGGGTGTTTATTTATTTAATGTCCAATCTAAAAATTTTAATGAAACGAAAAAAATAATCAAATTATAAAATGCATTTATACTACAGACATGTGCTTATTTGTAAATAAATTTATACATCGTATGAAGTTTTTAGTTTTGATATCACTCCTCTCCTTAATCATCATCAATACCTATTGCCAGGAATTACTGACGATTGGTGAAACCTTTTGGTAAAGGATTGGGTTTGGTAAACGATTATTATTATTGCGGTTCTGGCCTTCCCCGGAGTGTACACATGCATATAGTATTATTTTATTATCAAAAAAGCGGCGTAGATTGTGGCACTCCAGATACTTTGACTACATCTGTGCCAGAGATCGTCAAAACAGATGAGCATATAAAAATATTTCCTAATCCTGCAGGTCAGTACTTTAATATCCATTTTGAAACGCATGTCCACTATGAAATGCAAATTTTTAGTTGTAGAGGAGAAATGGTAGAATCACAAATTATTAATAGGGATAATGCAGTTATTGATTGTAGCACTTTTACCCCTGGTATATATATTATTTGTTTTTTTACTGATTCTAATAAGTATTTTAGAAAATTAATTATAAAATAAAGCTCTGTATTTAACATGCTATAAATTCAAGCGGGCGCAAAGAAAGATCATGAAACGAATTATATTAATAGCAATACTGGCAGCAGTTACATATATCATTTTCAATTTATCAGTAACAAAAAATGATTTATCCGGAGATTTTTGCAGTGAAGATATTAGGAAAGTGCAAATAAGTATGTCCCTTGAACAAGTACAGAAAATTTTAGGAAACCCATACGAAATTAATGCTTTAGCCGGACTTCATGAAGGAAAATGTACAAGTCAAAAGTCAAGGCTAATCCACCCTGTTAATAACCAAACATGAATAAAAGAATTATACTTGTTGGATTTATTATTTTTAGTTTTGTGTTTAATACATTTAGCCAAGACACAAACTTTATTTATTTCGACAAAAAATGGCAGGAGACAAAAGAATCAAAAGCAAAATATATTCGTAAAGAAATCACATTACCAAACAGTTATAAAATTGAAATGTTTTATTCAAATGGAACTCCAATCTACAAGGGAGAATATAGTTCTCTGGAGCCTGAAATTGAAAATGGAACTACACTTCATTATGATGAAAATGGTAAATTAATCGAGAGAGGGTACTTTACATATGGATATCCTGACAGTCTTTGGTATGTATTAAATCCAGTTTCAGGTTTATTTGATACTTTAAACTATATAGGTATAAAAGAGTTGATAAAATCACTCGATGATCCATCATCATTTCCTGAAACATATGTTATTGTTGAAGATATGCCTTCTTTTCCTGGTAAACATTCAAATTCCCCAAGTGTGAATTTTAAAGACTTTAGAGCATTTATAAAATCAGAAACCTACTATCCTATGATGGCAAGAAAGCGAAAGATTCAAGGTTCAGTGGTTGTTATGTTTACTGTTGGTCCTGATGGAAATATTTATGATATTATGATTCCAAAGCCAAAATCAAAATATTTTGACTATGAGGCAGTGCGAGTTATTCGCAATTCTCCAAAATGGAATCCTGGAAAACAAAAAGGTGAACCATTGCCGATTAGAGTAAATACTTCGGTATGGTTTTACCTTTAATTAATGCTGGCGCCTAACACCCAATACGAAAAATTGGGCAGATAGCGCTAATTATGAGCAGATTACCTGACTGTGCCAAAAATACGGAAAGAGACATTCACCTAATCAATACAAGAAAATATTAAACATTATTTGGAAAATTAAAAATAATATATTACCTTTATCCCTGCTAAAATTTAAACGTGATTAATAATAGCATGGGTAAAATAAAATATATTACTCGGGATCTGGAAAAAACTATCGATAAATATATAGATAGTAAAGAGATCATTGCAATTGTCGGAGTGCGGCAATGTGGTAAAACCACATTGATGAAAAAGGTTGCAAAGGATCTGAAAAGTGCCGGCAAAAAGATAAATTTTATTTCGTTTGATGATATAGGTATTATGGAATTATTTGAGGAAGATATTAACTCTTTCATAAAACTTCATATAAAATCCTATGATTACCTTTTCATCGATGAGATCCAATATGCAAGGGACAGCGGCAGAAAGCTTAAGTTTATTTTTGATACATCTGATATTAAAATCTTTATTTCCGGTTCTTCTGCTGCTGAGATTGCTATTCAGAGCTTAAAATATCTTGTTGGCCGGATTTTTACATTTATTTTATATCCATTCTCCTTCCGTGAGTTTTTGAGATCTAAAGATGAAAACCTCATTGGTATATATGATGATGGCAAATATGGATCAGTTATGGTTCAGAGGCTGAACGACTATCTTAAAGAATTTATTCTATTTGGAGGATTTCCACGCGTGGTAACAACAGAACATATAAATGAGAAAAAGCTCATCCTCAAAAACATCTATAACACATACATATTACGGGAAATTCGGGAGATATTTCAGATAAGCAGTGATTATAAGCTTGTGAAGTTAATGAAAGCTTTATCATTACAAATTGGGAATATTATTAATTATCAAGAACTCAATACACTTACAGAAACCAATTTCCCGGAATTAAAAAAGTATCTCAATATCCTTCAGAAATCATACATAATTCAATTGGTGCAACCATTTTTCACCAATAAAAGAACAGAACTTGTAAAAAGCCCGAAAGTTTACTTTATTGATCATGGATTCAGAAACATCTGCATTGATACCTTTTCCGAATCACTTTCACAAACAGGGGCGATGTTTGAACAATTTGTCTTATCTGAATTCATTAAAAGTGATATGAATGTAAAATACTGGCGATCCAAATCCGGTGCTGAAGTTGATTTTGTCATTGAAAAAGAGATTCCAATCCCGATAGAGATTAAAGCCAATCTGAAGAGTCCAAAACGCTCAAGGTCTTTTCATAGTTTCGTCGAAAAATATAAACCTCACTGCGGGTATATTTTATCACTCGGCCTTGAGGATCAGATTCAAAAAGAAAACACCAGTATTCACTTTTATCCAATTGTTAAGACCAATCTGGTTAACCGGTGAAAATTCATATATTTGGAGCAAATAACCTAATATGTCCCACACTGTTGCCATAATCGCTCCCATGGTTGATCTCGAGCAATACAACCTTGATTTCAGGCTGGTATTGGATAAAAGCAAGCGGGAGCTTACATTATCCACTCTTCAGGAACTTGCACAAAATGGCTTTCACACTGATAAAATAGTCCCGGTTCCTTCCAAAAAAGACATGATGCCTGCAGCAGGTTTCTATCTTGCCGGATTGTTACGGGAAAATGGCTATGAGACATTGCTTACGCACAAGTGCAATCAGGAATCCCTGGAATCAATTGCAAAGGAGAAACCACTTGCTGTTTGTCTTTCATCTACTATGATCCTAAGCAATGAATCCCTGAAAAATTATCTCAAACTCATTCGCTGCTATCTTCCTGAAACCAGTATTATTGTTGGGGGTATATATATCTGGAAAAGTTACCAGTTTTACGAGTTACATTGGGGACGAGAGCATGCGCCGGACGAATCATCCCTTCTGCTTTTTCATGCTGAAAGCTCAGACTTTCCTGCTGATGTATATGTGGCGGCACCGCATGGGAGAGAATCTTTGTTACTGATCTTAAAAGAATTGCAAGCAGTAAAAACAAACTTCGATCGTATCCCCAACCTGGCTATTCCTGATAAAGCCGGTGGGTTTTTATTTACTGAACGTAAAATTGAGGAGGTTGATTATAATAAAGATTTTACGAGATGGGATCTGATAGATGTATTACCAGATCAAATCCCGATCAGAACTTCCATCGGTTGTCCTTTTCGTTGCCTCTATTGTGATTTTTACCGACTGTTTCCCCGTATTATCTTACGTTCGAAAGAGAGCCTTCAGTCTGAATTAGGTATGATTCACACCCGAATAAAGGGCAAACATCATATCATACATACTTCAGATGACAATGTGTTTATCAATAACAAACAGCTGATAGAAGTATCAGAGGCATTTATAGCGTCTGATATTCAGCGTTGGATAGGATTCATGCGACCTTCTGCAATAAACGAATCAAATATTGGGATAGTTAAACGCTCAGGTTTGATGATTTCGCTGGTTGGTGTTGAATCGGGTGACAATGATCAGTTAGTAAGAATGAATAAATTGCAAAAATTAGAAAATGTCAAACGGGGCATTGAACTGCTTGATCAAAACGGCATCAATGTAATGATGACCTATATCGTTGGGTTTCCCGGAGAAACTGCTGAAACTGTGAATAACACGGCCCGGTTCATCAATGGCCTTGATATCGGGCTTGCATCATCAAGTTATATGCTTTTCCCCCTGTTTATTTCCCCTTTCAGCGATCTCGCACTCCCCGAATACAGGCAAAAATGGAAGATCAGGGGAATGTTCAACAAATGGTCGCACTACACAATGGATTCTCAACAATCCATCGAAATTAGCTATGAACTTTTCAAACAGGTATCCAGGGTACCTTATCATTACTCAGAAGAGCGGACCTTTTATAATCAGCAGGCTTTCTCAGATGAGCAGCGCCAAAAATTGTTTGAACTTCGTCATGAATTATCCCTGGCTTATATTGAAAAATTTTCCCGGGAACAAAAGATCAGTATTCTTAGAAATATAGCAGAAGCACTTCAGGTCACAGATAAAAAGATAAACCACAATCTACTCGATGAGATCACCGTTGGATCTTTGATGGATGGGTAAGTTCCTCATTTTCTTCGTCATTGCAGAGGACCAATTATATGAAAAAAACTGAATGTTAAAATTGATAACTGATTTTTTTTACTCCATGTTTCTGGCTCGTTCTCTTAACACAAACTTTTGTGTTTTGCCAGTTGAGGTTTTCGGCAGGCGACCAAAAACGATGGTTTTCGGTGCTTTGAAGTGGGCAATTTTCGACCGAACAAAATCAACTAACTCCTGTTGCGATACTTCCATTCCCTCTTTTAACGTGACAAAGGCGCAGGGTATTTCGCCCCATTTTTTATCGGGTTTGGCCACAACCGCCGCATCCATAACCGCCGGATGCTTAAATATGGCGCTCTCAATCTCGATGCTGGAAATATTTTCCCCCCCTGAAATGATAATATCTTTGGAGCGATCTTTTAATTGGATGTAACCATTAGAATGGATGACTGCTAAGTCTCCACTATGAAACCAGCCGCCTTTAAAGGCTTTTTCATTTTCGGATCGGTTTTTGAGATACCCTTTCATTGTATTATTACCCCGGAATAATACTTCTCCCATCGTTTCCCCGTCAAAAGGTACAGGCTCCAACGTTTCCGGATGAGCCACGATTAAGTCTTCCGATACCTGCAAAGTCACCCCCTGCAATGCCTTGATTTCAGCTTGTTCTGCAGTGGGCAATTTATTCCAACTGTCGTTCCAGTCGCAAATGGTAGCTGGACCATAAGTTTCGGTTAATCCGTAAACATGGGTGATTTCAAATCCCTTTTTAGCCATGGTATCGAGCACAGCCGCCGATGGGGGTGCCCCGGCTACCATACCTTTTATCAGATGCTTTTTCTTTACTTGTAATTCTTTCGGAGCATTAGCAATTAAACTATGAACAATAGGTGCTCCACAATAATGGGTTACTCCTTCCTTTTCAATTAAGTCATAAATAGTTGCTACTTTCACCTGTTTCAAACAGACACTTTTGGCTCCAACCGCCGCCAAAGCCCATGTAAAACACCAACCATTACAATGAAACATCGGTAAAGTCCATAAATAAACCGGGTGTTTGGGCATTTCCCATGCTATCAAATTTCCAAGAGCGTTCAAATAGGCTCCCCGATGATGATAGACCACACCCTTGGGGTTACCAGTTGTACCCGAAGTATAATTTAAAGCAATTGCATTCCATTCGTCTGACGGTAATTGCCATTTAAAATTGGGGTCACCCTGTGAAATAAAATCCTCGTAATTCATATTGCCTAAAGATTCTCCCGTCTCTTCATTTGCATCAATTATATCAATTACCAAAGGTTTTTCTTTGACCAGGCTCAGGGCCTTTTTCATTATTGGAGCAGCCAGCGTATCTGTTAACAATACTTTCGTTTGTGCATGATCCATCATAAAAGCAATATTTTGGGCATCAAGCCGGGTATTAATCGCATGGATTACACCTCCTGCCATCGGAATACCGAAATGTGCTTCATAAGTCTCATGCGTATTATACCCCATAATGGAAACAGTATCTCCCTCTCTTATTCCATGTATTTGCAATGCCGAAGCCAGGCAACAAGCCCGATCGTAGACCTCTTTCCATGTATAACGATTTACACCATAAACTACTGCTGTTTTTTCGGGATATACATAAGCAGCTCTTTTGATAAATGTCAATGGTGATAAAGGGACATAGTTGGCTTGATTTTTATCTAATCCCTGATTGTATTGGTTGCTATTCATCTCGATAAGAGTTCAATTAAGACTAAAAAGGGGATTGTTACTTTGTTAAGATGATTTGAGGCTAAAAATAGTACCCTATGCCAATGCCAATATTCCAGGTGCCGACCGGTTGTTCATATTCACCCAAATCAGGTGAGCCCGCACCTACGTACTCATCAGTAACGGTGTATGTTGTTTTTGCATAGGTGTAATCTGCCATCAGGCGGATCATCATATTATTTGATGTATTGTATCGTATGGCAGCTCCAAAGAGATATCCGAAGCTTACTTTTGTCTGGTACGTAAAATATTTCCTAAACTCTTCATCTTCATTAGCGAGGTAGATCTGCATTTCAGGAGGAAAAATAAAACTTAGCCCTCCCAATGCCCTGAGATCAAAATTCAACCGGTCGGCGGGCAGTGTAAACTGTGGCCCAACCATAACATTTACATGATTCCAAACCCCGGCATCAAAACTAATATAAGTATCTTCAGGGATGACAAAGTCAGGATATTGCTCTTTAATTTTGGCTATAATGTCTGTTCTGAGAGAAATCTGATCAACTGTATTATTGGCGTAGGTCATAGTGCCTCCAATGCCGATATAAGGAAGAAACAAATGAGCGCCATCAAAGCTAAGAAATAAACTTGTTTGAGCATATCCTGCGCTCGTATTATCTATGTCTGTACTGGCAAAATCGCCAAAAGGGACAGCACCACCCATGCTAATTGACATAAAGTTTTCATAATGCTGAGAAAAGCCATAAAAGGAAAGGAGCGTGAATATTATTAGTAAGATTTTTTTCATAAAGATTGTTTTTAGTTACAATAACTATTGTTTTCGAATGCTACAAAGATATTAATAAATCAGCTTATATTTTCTTTCGGTTTAACCATTTCAAGGATTCTCTTTTGCTCAAAGGGGCCAATTCAATAGTTTTTACCAGGTTAACAACATAGGTGGCATTTGTTTTTGAATACTCTCTCAAGCTCCATCCGATAGCCTTGTTTATAAAGAACTCTGTTGAACCGGAAAGCTGGGAAATAAATTGTTCCAATAGCAATAGATCTGTATTTTCTTTATATTTCAATTGAAACAATATACATGTTCGTTGAAGCCACATATTTGTTGAAGCCATCCATTTTGTGGTTTGGGGCTTAATCTGATCCGGATACTGCAAGAAGAACCTGCCAACAACATTAATGGCCAGAAAATCTACCGTATCCCACCATGACTTATGCGTGATCAGGTATTCGTAAAGGTCAATCGCTTTTTTGTCGGTTTCTTTCATCATTTTTTCAAGTAACGACATGGCGAAATACTGGTATTCGCGTTCGGGTTGATTCCACAACTCTTTCAGAATATTTCCGAGGTTATCTTGTAACGGATATCCATTTTTTTTAAAAAATGATTTTTGTAACATAACCCTTTCCGGTTTTTTAATCCCGAAATAATCGAACAGATCACGCATGTATTTTTTCATGGGAACTGCGTTTCCCGGGTTACGGTTTTCTTCAAAAAGTGTTTGGAGGTCGTTAAGATAGGTGTTTTGCATAGCCAGAGATAATTAGGGATGTTATCTTTTCGTTGTCAGGTAAAACATGTGTCAGGCAACTGATCTAAGAATCGAAAAGGAGGCTTTCATAGGGGCAGCCTTAATTAACAAACAAAACCTTTTCATTAGCCAGAATCGCATTATTATTATCGATAAGTTGAATGAAATAAGTTCCTTTGGAGGCCCGGCCCGGAGTCCAAAGCAGCAATTGTTGCCCATCTTCAACCTTCATGGAATCGATAATTTTACCGGATGCATTATATACCATTATCCTCCCTTGTAGATTATTTTTCAGTTCAATCGTAAAAGAATCATCGGATGGATTAGGATAAATTTTCATAACAGGAGCCAAATTATTTATCGTTTTTCCTGTATTGACGGTATGATCCCAAATGGCCAGTGTATAGTCCCCTTTTTGAAGATTTTCAACAATTAAATTACCAACCATCCAATTCCCTAACTGCGTAAATTCAATAGAAGCCCATTCTGCTGCAGGATTGGCACGATAGAGAATAACTAACGAGTCGTTCAAATTTGTGATAAGCGTATTATCAAGGTAACTGCTTTTAGTGTAAAAGAATTTGCCAGTAGCCTGAAACCCATCAGGAAGAATCCCATCAACAGACCAATACCGGTAATCGGAGAGCCGTAACCCGTTAACCGGATTCTGAAGCGTATCAGGAGGTGCCCAGTTATGCGTTATCCTCACAAATGCCGAATCCGTAACATTTCCCACCTCAAGGGTAAAAAAAGTGTCGTCAAACCCATATTCTCCGGGTTCAGAAATAGTAAGTTCGGTATCAGTTGTAGCATCACAGATTTTATCATTTAGGTCAGGCATAACAAGTGCCGGTTCAAAAGGTACCAGAAACGCTTGATGGCCCGATGGCCCTGAAAAATGAATTATATCAGTATGGGTTTCCCAGCCTGAACTCATGAATGTAATTTCAACTTTGTTGGAATTGGCATAATAATCACCTCCTTTCCATTTCTGACTTGCATAAACATCTATTAGAAACGATGATCCGGAGGGAGCAACAGAAAATGAATCAATAGCAAAATGAGGGAAGCCCGGTGAAAACACCCATGCATTAAAAAAGTCCGTTACATTAACACCTGTGTAAGATGAAATAAACTCACTAAGATCGTAAGATGACATATAGTTAAAAGCAAATTCATCAAGAAAGCCTTTCGTAGCCTCGAAAAAAAGGCTATCACCAAGATATCCTCTCAGGGTATGTACCACCAGCGCCCCTTTATCGTAAACAGTATTCCCATATGTGTATTCCGGTGGGATACCATACAAAGCAAAATATTGGTTATCGCCCAGTGGGGTATGAAGGTAATGAAGCACCCATTTGTGGAGCGAATTAATGTTTTCCTGATAGCTTGTTTGTCCGTATATTCCTTCTCTGAACAGTGATTCACAGAATACGGCCCAACCTTCGTTAATCCACATATCTTCGGCTGAAGCACAGGTAACCAGATCTCCAAACCACATGTGTGAAAGCTCATGTGCATACAGCCACTCGTAGGTTAAGTTTCCATTGATGGTAAAATGAGGGTATGCGATATTCGTAGCATGTTCCATGGCCCCAATGTCAGTGCCAACATAACCAACCCTGGACCAACGATAAGGGCCAAAACGGTTTTCGAAAACAGATAAAATATCTTTTAAATGAATAAAAGAACCAAAAACATTTAAGGAGTCGCTGGGTTTGACATATATTTTAATGGGAATGTCATTCATAATTCCACAATAGGTATCTTCAACCAAAACATAATCACCAACAGCCACTGAAGCCAGGTAGGTGGGGATGGTGTTTTCCATTTGCCAGTGAAAGGTTTTAGTGTTATCACCGTTATTTTCTACATCTATGAGGGTACCACCACATACAGCTGTCATTTCTTCTTCAACCCGCGCATAAATATCGTATGCAGCTCTGTCGTGAAAGTCATCAATACAAGGAAACCAGGCTTTTCCAAGATTGTGCGGATTGGATACAAAACCCACCCCGAGATTGAATGCAAATTGTCCTTCAAAATGAAATCCGCCCCAGTTCTCATGAAAAGGGACCCCATGGTAGTGAACAGTTGTTTCAATAGTATCTCCAATATTTATTGGATCTGACAAATATATATCCAGTAAAGGGTCCCAATGCGTGAAATTGGTGTGAACCTGGTTATTGACAAAAACAGAATCAACAGTTAATTGAAGTAATTCCAGTTGTAAAGTATTTATGCCGTTTATTTTGGGTGTTAACAAAATAGTGGTATAGCCGCTGATGGTATTAGATGATAATTCCAGTACATTAATATGGATATCATAATGAAGGGCATCCAGGGTATCGCTGATAATGTCGCTCTGTGCATTGGAAAGATTTATTAGAAAAAAGGTACTTATATATACCAGGATAAACTTAATGGATGGTTTCATGGTTTAAAGTTTAAGGTTCAAAGTTCAAAGCTGAGCGAAG
>JAGLWB010000344.1 GCA_023133655.1 Bacteroidales bacterium | reverse complement strand
ATCTGTTGTTTTCAGGATCTTTCCTCCCGCAGGCCAACCTGCCGACGTTCCAACGACCAGTGCTGTTTTTGTATCAAGGGCATCTATGCCAACCAGGTATTGATTAGCGGGGCCTACACCATCTGTTGGTTGAAAGCTCCAGGAAGCGCCTCCATCAAAAGTCATATAGATCTGATCAAAATCGCAGGCTGCCCAGAAAATTTTATCACTCAGCATCACCAGGCCGTTAATATCGCCCGGATCAATCGGATCAGCAACATACCACGACATTCCTCCATTAGTAGTGATAGCGTAATGTCCCTTTTCTCCATAAACAATAACATGGTTGGCATCAGTCGCCTTCACGCCTATCCATTCATTCTTGTTATAGTAATCAGGAAGAGAGATGCTATCCCATGAATTCCCTCCGTCATAAGTTCTTGCAAAGAAGCCCACGAGATCATCTTTTTCCGCAGGGATTCCACCAGCTACATAAACAACCTGGTCATCGATGACATGAATGCCCTGCATAAGGCCGCCACTATTGAAAAAATTGGTGTCAAAAAGAGTCCAGGTAGTGCCTCCATCCAGTGTTTTCAAAACCACACCATGTTCGCCGGATATCCAAATTGTGTTCTGGTCCAACATCGAAATACAATCCAAATTAGGGTTTGAAGGATTAGCTGGTGTCGGGACCTGTACCCAGGTTTCTCCCCCATCGGTTGTTTTAAGCAGGGTATTAAAATTTCCAACAACCCAAACATTATTTTTATCCATTACATATAAACCATTAAACCCGATTCCTTTCATCAATACAGAATCAATTTGTCGTGTCCATGTTTCTCCACCATCATTCGTTTTCAAAATAGTGCCATAGGAATTGGAATCTATGTTTCCGACAGCCCAGGCGATCTGGCCCTGGTCAACAGGAGCAGGATCGGGATCTGATTTTTTACAACTGATCACCAGTATGAGAACCACAATGATCAACTCTATCAAAATAAAAACTTGTTTTTTCATAGTGTTTAATATTTAAGTTTTTCAAATATACAAAAAACAAAGGTGTAACTCAAATTTTTTCAAAATCGAACCTTTTTTTTGATTTTGTTTTCCCTGAAAATATCCGTAAACTTGCAATTACAAAACAACAAAGGAAAATTTATCTTTTTCATAACGCATATCTCTAATGTACAGGATTTTATCACAAAGGGCCATTCCGGTATATCTGATCATCATCATAGTTTTATTGGTCTATTTTATGCCGGTAACAGTTCCTTACCGTATTAAAAGTACAGGCAAGGTAATGCCGGCAAGAGAGTATATTCTTTCGGTTGGGCGTGACGGACAGCTTATCTCAAACCTAATGGACAATAGAAAAGGAGTAAGCAACCAATTCAATGCCTTCCAGTTTGAAAGAGGCGACGAAGTAAGTTACACCATAAACCAGACAATTACAGTGGGAGAAGAAATTCGTTCGGGAGATACGTTAGCCAAAATATCTTCGTACAACACCCAAAGGTTACTGGTTTCGCTTCAGGGTGATCTGCGTGTTATGGAAGCCATGTTAGCTTTGTATCAAAGCGGGGAAAAGAAAGAGGTTATCGAAAAAGCCAACGCCGAGCTTGATTATGCCCTTGCTGATGCCGATATCCAGGACAGTATTTTTGCCCGAAATAAGAAACTTTACGATACACAGGTAATACCTGATGAGGAATACGAATTACAATACCGGGAAACCCGGCTCAGACACTTACAAATTGCCATTAATAAGAAGCAGCTTTCAGCTTTAAAATCAGGAGTAAAAGAAGAAGAGATCGATTATATTCTGTCTCAGATCGATAAAATTAAACAGGATTTAAAAATAGTGGAGGAACAGGTTAAAAGGCATATTCTGTTGTCGCCGATAACGGGTATCGTTCAGCATACAGCACCCGGCGATACCTTGCTGATTGTTCATGATGTTTCCGGGTACCTTGTTTTTATGCCCGTCAGGTTCGGTCAAAAAAAACACCTCTCTCCCGGAACACCTGTTAAAATACATATCATCCATACAAGGCGGAACCTGAACGGGGAATTTATTCAAACAAGTAATACAATAAGTTTTATTGACGGGCAGCAGGTATTGATGTCAATGGTTTTGCTGAAGGGATCATTCACTGATGTTTATCCCGGAATGGTGGTTAAATGTTCGATTAATTGCGGAGAGATAACCCTGAAGGAATACCTGAAGCGTTTTTTAATTTCTGTTTTAAAATCCTGATCATGCGATTGGAATTAAAATACCTTGTGCCTTTACACTTGCTGGATCAGATCAGGTCAGATGTGCTGATTTATACTGATTACGATAAGCATGTGCTTGCAAGGCCAGATAAACAATATACGGTCAGAAGCATCTATTACGATACGATGAGGCTTGAGTATTATTATGAAAAGATTGCCGGAATAAAAAGAAGAAAAAAAATACGCATCAGGGGGTACAACAATCTGGATTTGAACCCGAATTGTAACACGGAGGTTTTTCTGGAAATCAAACGAAAAAATGAAAATTTCATAAGCAAAAACAGAAGCCGGGTGTTATATCGTGATCTCGAAAATTTATTGACAAGCGGTGATATTGACAGGTATATTCTGCCCGATAAAAACAGGGATGCCGGAGGTGATGCCGGAAAATTTTTATTTCATTATTTTCGTAAATCCCTCAAACCCGTAATTTTGATTGTTTATGAGCGAGAAGCTTTTTTTTCTAAATTTGATGCACGGTTCAGGTTGAGTTTTGACAAAAACATCAGGTCGAGGATATTTCCAGCACCTGCAAATATGTTTGATAATGCCCATATGAAATCATCATTAATGGGGAAGTTTGTGCTGGAGGTAAAATATTCAGGGCCTCATCCCCGGTGGATGAGAGATCTGATCTTCGACTACAGGCTGACCCAACAACCTGTTTCAAAATATACGATCAGCCTCGATCAGCATAAGATCTGGCAGTCGATGAACAGGTTCAGGATATATGGAGCTGCATAACAGAGCTGCTTTTAATTAAATCGGTTAAGAAAAGCGATTCAATGGATTTAAATTTTGAAGATATTTTTCAGTTTCAAACAACCGCCGGGGATGCTATTCTTTCACTGGTGATAGCTTTTTGCTGTGGCTTGATCATCTCTTATATTTACCGTATTACATACAAGGGGGCTGGTTATCCGGAAACTTTTCTCTATTCATTGATCACCCTGGCCATGGTTACCACCATTGTAATAATGGTGATCGGCAATAACCTGGCACGGGCGTTTGGCCTTGTTGGTGCCATGTCGATCATTCGCTTCCGGACCGCCGTGAAAGATGCTCAGGATATCATGTTTATTTTTTATGCCCTGGCCATTGGAATGACCTGCGGAGTAAGGCTTTATGGTGTGGCAATTTCGGCTACCCTGGTAATTGGGGTTCTATTGATTATTCTCACAAGAACAAATATTTTTATCCGAAAAAAAAGGTCTTACCTGTTACAATTTACCTATCGTTCTGAAATAGAAGAACGAACTCCGGTATATACCTCTATTTTAAGAAAGTATTGCAAGTATAATAAGCTTATCAATATTAAGTCGATGGACGAAGAGGGTCAGACAGAAGTATCCTTTTATGTTGACCTGAAAGACCCACGGAAAAGCAATGAATTCATACAGAACCTTAAAGAAATAAAAGGCCTGAACAGGGTGAACCTCTACCTGGAAGATGAAAACATGTACAATACGTGATTAAATGAAAAAAATTGACCATTTGTTTCTATCATCATCATATTATTATAAAAAAATTTTACCTTTGAATGTCGCTTTAATTAACTTTATAGGTTAATTCCTGCTTTATTCATTTTGCAATTATCCTTGTTGGGATTTTAACATCCTTCAAATCAACAAGAAAGAAATAATATTTTTTAACTTAAAACCCCAAATTATGATGAAAAGTTACACAAAATTCTTTGTTTCAGCTATTTTTTCAGTAGCACTCATAATTGGTTTAGCCCAAACCAACTATGCACAAAACCTTCTTCTTAACCCGGGCTTTGAAAGCTGGGTTGTAAACGGTTCGGGAGGCCCTCCTGACGACTGGTCTCTTTCGGGA
>JAGLWB010000343.1 GCA_023133655.1 Bacteroidales bacterium | reverse complement strand
ATATTATTCCCATTAATTTCAACGTCTCCTTCTATTTCAATACAACCAGGATAGTTTATTTGGAAATTGTCTATTTTTTGCTGTGTATTAAAGGTGATGCCCTCTGGAAGACATGATTGAGGTGATGCTGTTCCATAAACGAGAAACAGAATAAAAATTGCAGAAGCTAATTGTTTCATTGTTATTTAGCTTTAGATGGATTTGTTTTGCATTGTATTTAATATGTAAAGATACAACGTTTTAAGGTAAGGTCAAGTGTTAAAAAAGGATTTTATCCAAAATCTCATTTTTGATAAGCTGGCTAAAAAAATCTGTTTTTGTTAGAATCCTGAAAGGATTTAAGGTATAAGCTCAGGGTGAAGTGAAACGAGCCCTGGGACCATAAAATAAAATTAAAGTAAGGGCTGAAAGCCCGAAAGGTAATCAATAATAAAATTATGCCATAGAGTTTATCAAACCTATATATACACATTAATTGCAAATACCATTCGAGTTATGAGAGTGCCGCCCTTTCAGGGCTGGCATCAAATCCTTATCCCTTAGCTCAGGGTTTCGGTTCACTTCACCCTGAGCTATTTCATTAAGGGGCTTTGCCCCTTGGAAATTTAGCCAAGCACATCAAAATAATATTTAGTTAGAAGAGAAGAGCGCAGTATGAGTAGCAATAAATTATTTACTTTTGTAAAAAATAAAAATTATAACTTAAATACTAAAACCATGTGTGATACTTGTGGATGTGGACAACCTGACAATGTAAGAATTACTATTCCTGGAGAAGAATTAAAACCGGGTGAGCATACCCATTCTCATTCCCATACGCATACGCATGGTGATCATGAACACACGCACGGCCATGATCATATTCACAGCCATTATTATCCTCATACCAATGACCATAGAAATGATGACGCGCATCATCATGAAGGATCAACGCATGATCATTCGCACGGGAAAGAATTAAAAGTTGAAATTGATATCTTACAAAAAAACAACCTGTTAGCAGAAAGAAACAGGGGTTATTTTGAGGCAAAAAACATCTTTACATTAAACCTGGTTAGTTCACCCGGATCGGGAAAAACCAGCCTATTGGAAAGGACCATCCAGGAGCTTGGAAAAGAGCTCTCCTTTTTCATCATAGAAGGTGACCAGCAAACCATGAATGATGCCAATCGTATCCAAAAGGCGGGAGCCCCGGTGGTTCAGATCAATACGGGTAATGGCTGTCATCTGGATGCAGAGATGATCAATAACGCCATAAAAAAATTAGATGTCACTGATCGTGCAGTGTTGTTTATCGAGAATGTTGGCAACCTGGTATGCCCAGCAATGTTTGACCTGGGCGAATCAAAGCGCATTGTCATAATGAGCGTAACCGAGGGAGATGATAAACCAATTAAATATCCTACCATGTTTCAGTCATCCGATATTTGCATCATTAATAAAACAGACCTCCTCCCCTACGTTGATTTTGATGTTGAGAAAGCCAAAGAATATGCTTTAAGAGTAAATCCCCACATGACTTTTCTTGAATTATCCGTTAAGACCGGCGAAGGCATGGAAACATGGTTTGAATGGCTTTGTAACTCCTCATTCTAAATTTTTTTATCAATAATATTTGTTTTTATCAATTGGTGGTTCTACATTTGCGCTGTTAATCATTTAACAAGTCCCAAAAAATAATTCTCAAAATGAAAATGTTACCTGAGAAAACTGTTGAAAGACTGAGTCAATACAGAAGAGCATTAATGCTTTGCAGTGCCAAAGAAAAGCAACACATCTACTCTCATGAATTAGCTAACTTACTGCATATCACCCCTGTTCAGGTCAGACGTGACATAATGTTGATTGGTTATTCCGGAACATTGAGAAAAGGCTATGCTGTGGATGAACTCATTGATCTGATTGGAAAAATCCTTGATTCAGAGGAAGGATTGAACGTTTGTGTTGTTGGCATCGGAAATCTGGGCCGTGCTTTGGTTAAATACTTTAAAGGAAAGAGAACCAGGTTGTCAATCGTTGCTGCTTTTGATAACAATCCTGAAAAGATTGGAAATGAATATAAAAAAGTACCTTGCTACCCTGTTGATCAGTTGTCGAAGATTGTAAAAGAAGAGGATATCTCAATTGCCATTCTGACTGTTCCCCGGCAGGTTGCGGCACAGGTTGCCGGAACCATAGTTGATGCCGGCATCAAAGGGATCATAAATTACGCTCCAATATCAATAAATGTTCCTGATGATGTTTACCTTGGCGAATATGATATGACAACATCACTGGAGAAAGCTGCTTATTTCGTAAAAATGAGCTAGCTTTTGGCCACCAAATTATTAAGATCCGCCGAAAATATTAATAGTTCCTTTAAACTCATCCACGCTAAAGTAGCCAGTGCATCTCAAAATATAGTAATAGGTTGCATCTGACAAATTTCTACCATCCCATTCGCCACTTATATAATTATTCTTTTCATACACACTCTTGCCCCAGCGGTTAAACACAATAAGCGTATTGGATATATATTTATCAAGATCGACAATCACAAATGTATCATTTATACCATCTCCATTGGGAGTGAAAACATTGGGAATTATTAATTCCACTTCTTTCACATCAACATCCTGGAAAAGTGAATCAACACAACCGTTCTCTGCCACAACCTGCAGCATTACCGTGTACAGGTCAACAGCTGAGAAAGTATGTGTTGGGTTTTGTGCAATATCAGTGGCGCCATCACCAAAATCCCAGAACCAGGTGGCAGCACTATCCGATTCTCCAAAAAAGTCAACAACCGGATTTTGAATATAAACCTCCTCAGGGATCCAATCGAATTCAATTTCAGGCAGGGCTTTGGCTTCTACTTCAAAATCATCCTCTACCATGCACATAACAGAATCAATCACCACAATCTCATAATCAATACTGTCGGTAAGGCCCAATGCCAGGGTATCACCTTGAAGAAACCGGATTCTTTCATCCCATTCGATTACATAAGGAGATGTTCCGCCGGAAACAGTAGCTAATATTTTGGCTTTATCTTCACCCGGACACCCTATATCGATTTGTGTCAACGTCAGAATAATCTCCGGATTAACCGAAATAACAATACTATCAGAGCACGAATTGATGCCATCACTAACAGTAACATAATATGTAGTTGTATCCTTTGGTGAAACAGAAATGGCAGGAAGTGTGTCGTCGGTACTCCAGTAATAATCATATTCAAAAATAGACCCACTGCGGTATAAGGCCTGAATCTCAGCTGAGTCAAAAGAGCAATTATAAACACTAATATCATCGAGTCGGCCCACAAAATAAGATGAATCGCTATGAATATTGTCACTCCGGCCAAAAAACATCAACTTTTGTGAAAGAGTTAATGGAGCTTCAAAATAATATTGCCCATCTAACTGCCCGTCGATCCATATTTCATGATTGTTATCATTTTTATTATACACCGCGTAAAGATGATGCCACTCTTCAAAGGAAGGTTTGCTTTCTGTATCAAAATAAAAATTTTCAGGAGAACCTGCACCGGCAAAATGAGTTACTCTTAGTTTTCCCACCGTGTTGGAGTTAATGAATTCAGTCTGTTTTCCATGAATAATTCCTCTTACTCTTCCATTATTGTAATCAAATATGGTGGGGTAAGCATTTTTAGGGTACCAGTTAAGCGTATCAGGTGTTCTAAACCATAATGAAATTGCAAATATGGAGGTAATACTGTCGATGGTTGCTAACATAAAACTATTCTGTCCATTAAAGCTATAAGCACTCCTGGGGTTTCCAAACCGGTCGGCTGCAAGGACCGCACCAAAAGGAAAGGCATCAAAGCCATTTCCCCCGTAATCTTTTGAATCGCCATCGAACGGATAATAGGCCACGAGACATTCAGATCGTTTTCGTTCAACCGAAAGGATGATCGTGTCGCTATAGCAAATGGATGTATCATTTTGCAATATTCTTGCAATTATCAGGTTGACATAAACCGTATCGTGCTCGATACCGAGCCCGTCATATACCGTTACACTGTATGTACCCGTTTCAAAAACCCATATTCCTGAGGTCGTATCATCAGTATTCCAAACAATAGAATCATAATTACCTTCGGCATTAACATATAAGCTATCAGTATTACACAGTAGTACTGTATCGACCTGATAGATATTTACTGTATCATTATCTCCCGTTTGAGCTTCAGCTAAAATTACTCCGGCAAGAAAAAAAACAATACTAGATATTTTTTTCATAATTTCTGTCTATACTGTGGATAATACATCGTCAAGCGTTTCAAATCTTCTATGGGATCCATAATCTTTGTTCCCATAATCATTTATTTTTATTAACTTAGAAAAGCATTTTTTATTTCCTGCAAAAATAACTAATTCTATTAAATCAGAATAATGAATACATGAGATGGGTGGAAGGTTACAAAAAAGACACCTCATCCCCCAGCCCCTTCTCCAAACAATGCACCTCATCCCCCCGGCCCCTTCTCCTCAAGGAGAAGGGAGGGCACTGAGCTATGTAGATAACGGGTAAGCGCCGTTCTCTCCGCCAGCTGGCGGAGGAGTTAGAGGGGGTGCATTGATGAGATGGAGAATAAGAGCACTGCCATTTTGTCATTCTTTTTTTACACCCAACTGTCTTTTTGTCTACTTTTCTGATTCTTACTCTACTGGCAAGTATTTTGATCAAATAAAAATGAAAAAAAGGAGGAAATAATATGAACTTTAAAAATCTAACAATAAAATCACAAGAAGCCATTCAGAAAGCACAGGAGATCGCAATGGCAAATCAGCAGCAGGCTATTGAAAACACCCATATACTCAAAGGGATGCTCGTTGTTGATGACAATGTAATTCCATTTTTGCTTAAAAAGTTGAATGTCAATATACCTGTTTTCAGTCAGGCACTTGAACGGATTATTCAATCGCAACCCAAAGTTGCAGATGGTGAGCAATATTTAACAAATGATGCAAAGAAAGCCTTGCAAAAAGCTGGTTCATTTCTTAAAGAGTTTGGCGATGAATTCATCTCCATTGAACATCTTCTGCTGGGTATTCTTGCAGGGAAAGATATGGCGGCCCGGTTATTAAAAGATAATGGTGTAACGCAAAAAGGGTTAATATCCGCTATCAAGGAGCTTCGCCAGGGTTCGACTGTTCAAAGTCAAACAGCTGAAGATACCTATAATGCCTTAAATAAATTTGCCAGAAACCTTAATGAACTCGCCCGGTCAGGGAAATTGGACCCCGTGATTGGAAGAGATGATGAAATCAGAAGGATTTTACAAATACTTACCAGACGTACTAAAAACAATCCAATACTAATCGGAGAACCGGGTGTTGGAAAAACAGCTATTGCTGAAGGGCTTGCAAACCGGATCATTAGTGGTGATGTTCCCGAAAATTTAAAATCCAAACAAATCTATTCTCTTGACATGGGTGCGTTGATAGCAGGCGCAAAATACAAAGGGGAGTTTGAAGAGAGACTTAAAAGTGTTGTAAAAGAAGTGACAAGTTCAGATGGCGAGGTAATTCTTTTTATTGATGAAATCCATACACTGGTTGGAGCTGGTGGAGGAGAAGGTGCAATGGATGCAGCAAATATCCTGAAACCTGCCCTGTCTCGTGGTGAATTAAAAGCAATAGGAGCTACAACCCTCAAGGAATATCAAAAATACTTTGAAAAAGACAAGGCTCTTGAACGCCGTTTCCAGATAGTAATGGTGGAAGAACCGGATACAATGGCTGCAATCTCAATTCTTAGAGGGTTAAAAGAAAGATACGAAACACACCACCACGTCAGGATTAAGGATGAAGCCATTATTTCGGCCGTTGAGCTGTCACAACGCTATATCTCTGACCGCTTTCTTCCGGATAAAGCCATTGATCTTATTGACGAGGCAGCTGCTAAGCTCCGGCTAGAGATAAACTCGGTACCGGAAGAACTGGATGAGATAGAACGAAAAATTATACAACTTGAGATAGAAAGGGAGGCCATAAAAAGAGAAAATGACCAAGAAAAGTTAAAAACGTTAAAAAAAGATATTGCCAATTTTAATGATGAGAAAAATCGGATAAAAGCAAAATGGCAATCTGAAAAAGAGGTGGTTGAGAACATTCAGCAACAGAAAAAAAACATTGAAAACTTCAAATTTGAAGCTGAGCAAGCCGAACGTACAGGAGATTATGGTAGAGTGGCAGAACTCAGGTATGGAAAAATCAAGGAGGCTGAGCAAACCCTCGAAGAATTTAAACTCAAGCTACATGAATTACAACAAGACCATGCCCTGATTAACGAGGAAGTTGGATCAGAAGAGATCGCCGGGATTGTATCACGCTGGACAGGTATTCCGGTAACCCGTATGTTACAAAGTGAAAGAGAGAAACTGCTTGAACTGGAAAAAGAGTTGCATAAGCGTGTTATTGGACAGAATGAGGCCATTGTGGCAATATCCGATGCGATTCGCAGGAGTCGCGCAGGACTTTCAGATGTTGGCAAGCCCATAGGGTCATTCATATTTCTAGGAACAACAGGTGTTGGAAAAACCGAACTGGCTAAAGCCCTGGCTGAGCTTTTATTTAATGACGAGAACTCAATGGTGCGAATCGATATGTCGGAATACCAGGAGCGTCATACTGTTTCAAGGCTCATCGGCGCCCCTCCCGGTTATGTGGGTTACGACGAAGGAGGCCAACTCACTGAAAAAGTGAGAAGAAAACCCTACTCTGTAGTTTTGCTTGATGAAATAGAAAAAGCACATCCTGATGTTTTCAATATCCTTTTGCAGGTACTGGATGATGGACGGTTGACTGATAACAAAGGACGTACTGCTGACTTTAAAAATACAATCATCATCATGACATCTAACCTCGGATCCAACCTGTTACAAGACAAATTCGACAGCATGAATGATAATAACAGGGAGGAAATAATCGAGAAATCCAAAAAAGAGGTTTTTGAGCTGCTGAAACGCTCAATCAAACCAGAGTTTCTTAACAGAATCGATGAGATTATCATGTTCAATCCTCTTACCAAAAATGAAATAAAAGAGATTGTTGAACTACAAATTAAACAACTAACAGCAAGGCTTGCAGAGAACGCTATTACACTGAATGTAAGTGAAGAGGCAATAACCCTGATTGCTGAACAGGGATATGATCCACTGTTTGGTGCACGTCCGGTAAAAAGGGTAATACAACATGACATACTCAATGAACTCTCGAAAATGATACTGGCCGGAAAAGTAAGTAAAGAAAAAACCATTTTACTTGATGTAGAAAAAGATAAGTT
>JAGLWB010000342.1 GCA_023133655.1 Bacteroidales bacterium | reverse complement strand
TTTTTCAAACAGGGCGGCTGCTTTCCAAGCTTCTTCATTATTTGCCAAAAGAACCTCTCCATCAGTATCGGATAAAGCATCGTATAAACCACCTGCAATTGAATAAGGAGGTTTTCGGTTGGAAAGAACCTTAGCCATGATCTCTTCAACCTGTTGGCGTGCAAGATCGTCGTCCAGGGGCAGCAGATCACGTGAACGAATTTTCCAGGCATCGTATATTGGTGTAAAAGGATAGTTTTGGGAGATCATTAGTTTCATTTTATGGTTTCCAAAGCGACCGTCTTCAATTAACCGAAGGTTAGCTTCCCAGGCAGAGATGGCACCTGTACTGCTACCTATGGCCTGAAAATAGTAATCAGGTATTCTGCCGATGGTCGTTGCTGCAGATAATACTGTTGTGCCCATACCCTCTCTACGGGCAATATTTTTGGCACCTCCTTCCGGGATGAACCGGTCGAGTTTACAGGCCAGGTTGGAGAGATGAATGGCATCGAAATAGTCGCTTCCCGAACGGGAGACAATCAGTTTCACGTTATCGTTCAATGGTTCATCAAACCATAATACATCAATGTAATCTTCTGGTACACAAAGTAATAATGGAATATGGCTATCTGAACAAACGCGTGCAAATGAACGGGCGGTGTTTCCGGCTGAAGCTACCACCAGTATTTTGTCTTGTTGTGGATCAAGACGGCCACAAACAGCATAAGCCTCTGTTTCCTTAAAGGAACAGGTCTTCATCATCGCCCCTTTTTCAGGCCAATATCCACTGAAGGTAATGTAAAGCTTTGTCAGACCAAGTACTTTTGCCAGCCCTTTACTTTTGTATGTTATCGGAGGTGAAGAACCCTCCAGCATTCTATTTACCGGCAACCAATCAGCAAATTTATAGATACCATATTGATCACTTTTTAAATTAATTTGTTTCTTGGCGTATATGGTCCTGATCAATCCGGGTTTTTTTTCTCCTGGAGCCTCAAGCATCCAGCCGGTATCATCAAAAACATCACCTGAAACCATTGATTTCAAGTGATATTCAGTTTTGTTTAATTGAATTGCCATTTTATAAAGTATTCGATACAACGGTTTGGCTATGGTGCGTGCCGCATTTATTTACAGTATTTTTCCATGTGTTTTTCTTACCCCACATTGACGTTAGTCGCTTTATTATCTCATTATCAGAATAATGATTGTTGTATATTCTCTTTTCTTTTAATCGTAAATTTCATTGGTGATTTTTTATTTAAGACTTCAATATTTTGATTTTTCTTTAGGTAATTTGTTAATTTTCTTGTCGTCCAATCAATTTTTAGTCTTTTAATTATTTCTTTTGAAGAAAACACTCCCAATGATAATAACTTAATAATTTTTGAATCAACATCCTCAAGTGTAGATGATGGTTTATTCACAACCAAAGCTTTCATTTCTTGAAATGAATAATTTTCTATCTTATCTCCTTGGCTATCTACGGGAATTGCACCTTTTTGAATTAAGAGATTGTTGGCATTCTTTTCTGAGCTCAACGGTGTTCGAACAAAAATATTTCGTCCTTTTCGCAATCCATCAACAACACCAGACCATGTTCCACCTTTTTCACTTGATTCTGCAACATAAATTTCTTTAGCTAAACCATATATGATTGAATTTCTTGCCATTGCAAGTTGTACACTCCAGGGAGCTTTTGGGAAAAACGTACTAAGTACGAGTACATCGCCATTAATAATTTGTTTGTAATACTTTTTAAACCCCGATTTGAATGTGGTAATACCTTGTGGTAAAACAATAATACTTTGTCCTTTGTATTTAATAGCAGAATCCAATGCTTGCTTATCCACCCCTTTAGCGAATCCACTAACAACAACCGTGTAATCTTTACTTGCTGTTTTAGCGACATTATCCGTAAATTCTAAAGAAATAGCCTCTGCTTTTCGAGATCCGACGATTGCAATTGAGTTTTCTTTCATAATCTGCTTATTCCCTTTAGTGTAAATTAAAGGTGGAGAATATGCACGTTTTAAGTTGTTTTTAATTATTGGCGAATAATCCGGAGATGTTATGGGAATAATATCATATCCTTGTTCCAACAAGTCCTCAACAAGAAATGAATAATTTGCGAGTTCATTTTTTGCATTATTTAATAATTCAATTTCCTTTTCATTTAAAGAAAACAAATTTTGCCAATCTGATTTTTCACAATGGAAAAAATCAACAATATTTTGTTTTTCTTCAAAAAACCGTACTATTAACTCATTTTTCCTTGCCGTTTTCATCCTTGGAAGATGAGCTAATGCAATCCAATAGGCGTATTCTTGTTTCATACTATTCGAAATTATATATCTCCTCCAACAGTTCTTGCAATAACTAATGGAACAATTGTTTTAGCTCCAAAATTAGTCAATAATTCACCAATTTCCTTAATAGTTGCACCACTATCAAAAATATCATCAACAAGCAAGATACTTTTGTTATTGATTTCAATAGGCTCTGTATAATTAAATGCTCCAGAAACATTATCTCTCTTTAAGTAACCATTTTGAAATACTTTTTGTGGTTGTGTTTCACGCTGTTTTATAAGCTTATGGCTGACAGGTATTTTAAGCACATAAGAAATTTTCTCTGCAAATGTTTTCACCAATTCACCGGAACTTGTTGGAGGCACAAAAACAATTAGATCAAAATGTTGGTTTCCAAAAGTATTTCTAAATGCTTTTAATGTTAATTTTAACAAGAAATCAGGAAAGGCGCCACCATTTTCATATTTACAACGATGTAAAGCAGCACCAACATTTGAAACACCATAATACGAAGAGGCAATTCCGTTTTTAATATTTGAATTGTTGCTTTCAACATTAAGAGCAGGGAAATAGGTTTCCCTAAATTCAATTAATTTACTGATTGTTTCCTTTTTAGGATTCACAGTTCTTTTTTTGTATTTTGTATTATCACAATTTTCAAACTTAGTTGGCAATGTATCACCAAGATACTCACATAAAAACTTCATTCGAGGTTCTTGGGTAAATACATAATCTACCATTGAATCTAAATCTTTAAGTTTAGCATTTCTCAATTCATCAAATTTAGCGGTATTCAATTCAGGAGCATTAAACTGATATTCGTACTTTTTAGACCAACCAAATTTTACTTCTTTAATTATTCCTTGTTCTATCAAATCTGCTTTTATAACCCGGATTTGAGTTTGTTTCATATTCGTTTTTTTTAGCAATTGCCTTTCACCAAGTTGCTCTTGCTTAACTGCATTGATTACTCTTTGATATTTTTTGATATTGGGCCTGCCGCCATCAACAAAAGCCTTTGGTAGTTTATAGTCTTCAGGAACTCCATCATCGTCTTTTTTTGAATTGTAAAACAAAATAATGAACGTTTTTTGTCTATCCCTACCTGCTCTGCCTATTTCCTGATAATAATGAATCGGGGATGCCGGTATTTGCGTATGAATAATAAATCGAATATCCGGTTTGTCAATACCCATCCCAAGAGCATTTGTAGACACAACACATTTCCATTTGTTATTCATCAAACCTTTTTCAATCTCTTTTCTCGTATCTCCATCAAGTCCGGCGTTATAATCGGTTGAATTTATGCCTACAAAATCAAACCATCTTGCATATATTTCTGTGTTTACTCTTGTGCCTGTATAAAGTAAGCCTATTCCGGGAAGTTTATTTATATTTTCAGCGAGCCAAAGGAGTTTTTCATCTTCAGATTTTGTTTCAATAACAAATAAATTAAAATTTTCACGAAGCAAATTACCTCGAATTGTGGTTAAATTTCCCGAAATTTGTTGTTCTATATCAGCTTGGACTCTTTTTGTTGCTGTTGCTGTGGTAGCGAGAACAGGAAGTTCTTTAGGAAGTAATTGAACCAAATTTATTATTCTTCGAAATGCCGGACGAAAATCATGACCCCAAACCGAAATTGTATGAGCCTCATCAATTACAATCATAGACAAATTCATTTTTCTTGTTGCTTCAATCCATTCTTGATTTTCTTGTCTTTCCGGAGCAATGTATAGAATTTTTATTTTGCCATTTATTGCATCTTGAATTACTTGTGAGTTTTCTTCATATGTTTGCTCAGAATTTATATGTTTTGCAGGTATTCCTTTTTCATTCAAACTATTAACTTGGTCTCGCATTAATGCAATTAATGGAGAAAATATTACGGTTATTCCGTCAAATTGGGTTGCAGAAAATTGAAAACAAAGTGACTTCCCATAGCCTGTCTTTTCAATTAACAACATTTTTTTTCCGCGAAGGAGCATATCAATTGTTTCCCATTGTTCATCATAAAATTTATCAAATCCAAAGATTTTTTTAAGCTTTATTTCTGCTTCATTTCGTGTCATACTGTGTCTTCTTTAATATTGCGGCTAACCAGCAGGCAAAAGTATGAAAGATAAATGATATACGATATCCGAATAACGATCCGCCTGAGGCGGATTCGAATTTATTTTTCGACTCCACAGGAGTCAGGTGCCGGTAGCAAAGGCATTGACAAGAATAATGAGAAGAGAGAAGAGAAAAGAGAGAAGAGAGAAACGAAAAGAGAGAAAAAATATCAGATATAGTTATTCCGTTAATCCGTAATCATAGCGGGGATACATACATAGTGCAGATCAAAGCCCCCCAATCCCCCGGGCCGGTTTGAAGAGAATATCATCAAATTATTTTTAAAGCCATTAATGGAAAAAGCAATGGGCCTGTATTCGTCGTATTCGGTATTGATCTTATTCCCGAAATTTTCCGGCTCCGACCAAAGGCCGTTTTTATTAATTGAATAGTATAAGTCATAGCCGCCATACCCTCCGGGCCTGTCAGATGCAAAAACCAGTAAGTTGCCATTAACAAACGGACATTTGTCTTCAGCCTCTGTTGACAAGATTTCGATTTTTGTTGGTGTTAATACGGTGTCCTGTGTAAGAAATCCTATTAAATCTATATCCCCGGGAATTTCCAGTTTGAAAATATCGTGACTGCCATTTCTGTCAGAACAAAAATACATTTCTTCAATATTGTTAACATTCATCTGCATCTGCCAATCGATCATGTAAAAATCTGTTCCGTAAAATGAAATATAATAATTGTCAGAATCCGAATCGATAATGTTTATTTCGATTGGGCCGTAATAGTCATAGTGGTATTGGTAATTATACCAATTTGTTACAACATATGCAAGCTTAGGTTGAAATTTCCCCGATGTATTATTTGCATAGACTACAAAATTCGTCCAATCGTCATATCCTGAAGCATAATAATTTAATGAAAACGGGCCCAGTTCATCAAATGGCGTGTTTACCAGGTTGAACAATGTATCAAGAAAGTCAAATCGTTCATCATTTCTGATATCAACCGTTAACGTGCCGTCATGCTGATTCCAGCTAACTAAAATATTGTCTCCA
>JAGLWB010000341.1 GCA_023133655.1 Bacteroidales bacterium | reverse complement strand
ACTGCTATGTACTCATCCCCCCACAAACTTTAATAACCTGTCCACTCACATAACCTGAGAGGTCAGAAGCCAGGAATAAGCAAGCATTTGCAACATCTTCAGACTGTCCGGCACGTCGTAATGGAATATTTTTAATCCATATTTCCCTAACCTCATCCGAGAGCTTTTTTGTCATTTCCGTTTCAATGAAACCAGGAGCAAGAGCATTGCAACGAATATTTCTGGATCCTAATTCTTGCGCGATTGATTTGGTAAATCCAATCAATCCGGCTTTTGAAGCAGCATAATTAGACTGGCCTGCATTTCCTCCAACACCAACCACAGAGCTCATGTTAATGATAGAGCCTGATCTGTTTTTAAGCATGTGTCTTTGAATTGCCTTTGTCATGTTAAAAACCGATTTAAGGTTTACGGCGATAACAGCATCCCAATCACTTTCTGTCATTCTCATTAACAGGTTATCTTTTGTAATCCCTGCATTATTAACCAGGATATCTACTTTATCAAAATCTTTTAAAACATCCGCAACCAACTCCTCACAACCGTTGAAAGAACTTGCATCGGAAGGGTACCCTTTGGCTTTTACACCCTTGTTATTCAATTCATCTTCAAGTTTTTCCATATTCTCATCACGGAAAAGATCGGTAAAGGCAATATTTGCACCTTCAGCGGCGAATTTCAGTGCAATCGATTTTCCTATTCCCCGGGAAGCACCAGTAATTAAAGCTGTTTTACCTTCTAATAGCATCATAATAATTTTTTAATTTAAACATACAAAGATATAAAAAAGAACCATGGATTACGTGTTATGGGAAATGTATGACCGGCTATGCAGACAAATATCGCATTAAATCAACTTGACCAAATTAAAATCTTGACGATGAGGTAAATTTGGATTAACAGGGTACATTCGAAAGATATAATCATATACACCGGCTTTCTCAATTAAAAATTCACAAACAAAAACAGCATGGCCATTAACAACTTCTCTCAGTTTCAGCTTTTTTTCAAATAAAACTTCTTTGATTTCATTATTCTCTTTATTTCCAAATATGACTTCAACACCCAGGTCATCGGGGGAAATCCCTTTTACATCAATCTCTATCCCGGCTATAAAATTCTGACCCAGCTTTAACGGGCTCACCGTAGAATCAGGAACTTTAACAGAAATAATTTTGATATTGTCCCATTCATCCATAAGCTTTTTCTTCCACGAAGCCATCTCCCCGGCTAACTTATAATTGTCTTTGATAATTGCTTCCGATCGCTTAATCAGGTGTTGGTAGTAATTATTGGAATAATCATCCAACATTCTTTTCATAGTATAATGAGGCGCGATTTTGGCGATGGCATTCTTAATATACGCAACCCATTTTTCAGGAATATTTCGTTCATTTCTATCATAAAACAGCGGGATTATCTCATCTTCAAAAACGCCATAAATTGTTTCTGCATCCAATTCGTCCTGAAATGGTTGATTGGTATATGTTCTGTTTTCCTGGATCGCAAATCCGGCTCCCGGAAGATATCCTTCAGCCCACCAGCCATCCAGCACACTGCAATTGATAACACCATTCATGGTCGCCTTTTCGCCACTTGTCCCGGAAGCTTCTAAAGGCCTTGTGGGAGTATTTAACCAAACATCAACACTCGAAACCAGCTCTTTAGCCAGGGCAATGTTATAGTTTTCAATAAAAATTATTTTACCGACAAATTCCGGCATTTTACTTATCTCTATTACTCTCCTGATCAGATCCTGTCCGGCCTTATCATTCGGGTGGGCTTTCCCGGCAAAAACAAACTGGACAGGACGCTCTTCATTGTTTATGATTGATGAAAGCCTCTCCAGGTTACTAAATAAAAGATGAGCCCGTTTATACGTTGCAAACCGTCTGGCAAAAGCAACGGTAAGGGTTTTATCATCTAATTTTTCTAAGGTTTTTAATATTAGCTTTGGATTCTCCTGCCTTAATGTCATTTCATTTTTTACCCTGCCTTTAATAAAAGATATCAGCTTTCTTCTGTGCTCTTGCTTTGTATCCCAGATAACCTCATCAGGAACCTGTAAAATTTTTCTCCAGTGGTCCGGGTTTGATTGATCACGTAAGAAATCCTGACCAAAATATTGCAAAAATAATTTTTGCCATTGTTCAGAAGCCCAGGTAAAATAATGCACGCCATTGGTAACATAGCCTATATGAAGTTCATCAGGATAAAAGCCATCGTATAAAACATTAAACATTTTGCGTGATTCCCTTCCATGGATCTTGCTAACCCCATTCATCTCTTGTGAAAGGTTGGCAGCAAGTACGCTCATAGAAAATTTTTCCTTGTGATCATTTTCGTGAAATCGCCCAAGATTCATAAAATCCGCCCAGGTTAGATCCAGTCGATCAGCATAATGCGGAAGATATGTTCTCAAAAGATTCTCATCAAACACATCATGGCCTGCCGGAACCGGGGTATGCGTAGTGAACAATGTTGAAGACCTAACCACCTCCTTCGCTTCCATAAATGTAAGGTGCTCTTCCTGGACATACTTTCTAAGCCTTTCGATACCTATAAAAGCGGCATGCCCTTCATTGCAATGAAAAATATCAGGCTTTAAGCCAAGAGCCTCCAGCAGGCGAATTCCGCCAACACCCAGCACCAATTCCTGCATTAACCGGTTTTCATTATCTCCTCCATAGAGTTGATGAGTAATGGTCCGGTCATTATCACTATTCTCCGTGATATCTGTATCCAATAAATAGAGAGATATCCTGCCCACCTCTACCCTCCAGATTTTTGCATAAACCACCCTGCCCGGCATTGCCAGTTTTACTTTTATCCAATTACCTTTATCATCTCTCACAGGAATTACCGGCAGATGAGTGAACTTCTGAGGTGTATAACTTGATATTTGATCACCAAACAGTGAAATGGTTTGGTTAAAATATCCATAACGATACAACAATCCGACTCCGACCAAATGAAGGTTTGAATCACTAGCCTCCTTCAGAAAATCACCGGCAAGAATACCCAATCCACCGGAAAATATTTTCAAGGTATCATGTAAGCCATATTCCATGCTAAAATAAGCAACGGATTTGGATGGCCTGTTCTTCTTCTGATCCATGTAATTCCGGAATTTTGAATATACTCCATGAAGCTTCTCCATAAATTGCCCGTCACGTTTCATTGCTTCAATCTTATCAATGGATAATGCTTCAAGAAGAGCGATAGGGTTATTCCTATAACTTTCCCATAGCCCGGGATCAATCATTTTAAAAAGATCCAGTGCCTCGTAATTCCACGACCACCAAAGATTTCGCGATAACTCATAAAGTTTATTAAAAGAGCCATTTACCTGCGATGTAACCAATATTTTCCTCCATGTGGGTTTTTCCGGTTTGGTTTCACGAAATGCATATAATTGTTCAGTCTGAATCTTACTCTTATACAATGCAGCACGTTCACCGGATTTTTGAAGCGCTACAGTATACGCTTCAAAATAATGAGCAATCAGGATCTCCCAAAGGGCAATACGTGAAACTTCAAAGGCCTGAGCGCGAGCGTTTTTACGATCTGATTTCGATTGGTTTGAAAAAACAAATAAAGCCTTCTTAATAGCTTCAGTTGTTCCATCTTCAAAATCATCATTTCGCTCAACAACAATGACACCTGAATTTTTTTTGCCATATTTCGAGTTAACCCACTGACCAAAACCAGCCAATGTTGTTGTTATCGTGGGAATATGGAATGCTATGCTTTCAAGAGGTGTATAACCCCATGGTTCATAATAAGATGGGAAAACGGAGATATCAAAGCCGATAAGGAAGTCATAGTAATCCATATTAAAGATGCCATCCTGTCCATTCAGATACGAGGGGACAAAAATTATCTTTACTCTATCCTCCGGGCTGTTATTAAGTCCATTGGTTGCAATTGCTTCCAATACCGGGTCGTGCTGTTTGTCATATAAGTTGTGAGTTAAAAACTCATTCCTGACAGGGTGGTCATAATCGGGGTTACCGATTCTCTTAATGAGCTCCTCTCTGGGACCGGTTTGATGGGCAGGTACAGCAATAACAGCAACAAGTTCATGATCAAGTGATTGCTTATTTAGATCCCCCAGGGCCTTGATAAACAAGTCGATCCCTTTATTCCTGAATTCATACCGGCCGCTGTTAATAATGAGTGTACTTTCGGTACTTATTTTCTGGTTAAGAAGGGCTTCGGCAACAGCAATGATTTTTGACCGGGCAAATGAACGTTTCTCATTAAACTTCTCTGAAGTGGGCACAAATGAGTCTTCAAACCCATTTGGAGTAACAACATCTACATCTTTCTGAAGAAAATAATGACACTCCTTTGCTGTGATGTCACTCACAGTAGTAAATGCATCGGCCTCCATTGCCGATATTTTTTCGAGAGAATATTTTGAACAGATGCCGAAATTGTTTGCCAGAATATTGGCATCAAACACCTTGAGTTCCTTATATAATGGTAGGCCGTTTCCTGCAATACTACGTCCAACAGTGGTGGCATGCGTGGTAAAAACAGTTGAGGCCTGAGGCACCTGATCTTTTAAGTAAAGCACTCCCGTTCCTGTCATCCACTCATGAAAATGAGCAACCAATTTATGGCTGCTACTTACAAAAAAATCATAAAAGCTATGAATGATCTTTGCTGTAGCAAAACCAAATAATGCAGGTTCAATATAATCCCATTGCCCTGATAATGAATCCAGGTGATAGGTTTCCCAGAAGTGTGAAAATATTTCGTTCTTCTGGGAAAAATAAGGGGTGAAGTCAACCAGGATAACAATTGGTTTACCAGCTATGTTCCAGCGTCCGATACGAAACTTTAAGCCATCGTCAGCAGCTTTTTCTCTCCAGGGCCTGAATAATTGATGATCTTCAATAAACTCCGGATTTTCATGGGTTTCCTTCCACACATCAGGGCCGATAAGGATATAATTATCTCCAAACACCTCAACAAGGCTTATTGCCTTTGTGGATATTACCGTGTATATCCCTCCTACTTTATTGCATACTTCCCAACTGGTTTCAAAAATATAATCAGGATTAATATTGTTGCTTTTATTATTCATTCTTTCTGTTTAATTGAAAAATTGTTTTTTATTGCCTTAATGTTTCCCGGCTTCTGTTTCTTTCTCATCCCCGGGCTGAAGCCCGGGGTTTTCCTGTCTCCTGTCTCCCGTCTCCCGTTTCCCGTTTCTCGGCTTCTGTCTTGTTCTCATCCCCGGACTGAAGTCCGGGGTTTTCCTGTCTCCCGTCTTCTTGTCTCCCGATTATCTTTTATTTGATATCATTTATCCCAATTCGAACAGCTGGGCAAGGGAGGGGG
>JAGLWB010000340.1 GCA_023133655.1 Bacteroidales bacterium | reverse complement strand
ATGAAAATCAGCAAGGCGCACTCACAGTTAATTGATCTGGGAAATGCCCCTAGTGGAATTTATTTCATCTATCTTGAAACCAATGAATCAACAATTATTAAGAAGCTTATTATTCAGAAATAAAAATATCACATTCCTGTAAAACAGCTTCCAAAAAGAAATATTGAAGATTTGTGCAGCCAGGTGGATCCATCTGGCTGCCGATTTTTGATAAAAACCAAAAATTTTTATCTGATGCAGACAACCATCAGGTCAATTTATGCGTCTACATATATTAATATAAACAGAAACTAATTTAACCATCAGAATCATTATGAAAAGAATTATTGTTTTTTGCCTTGTGGCAGTGTGGGGGATAACTCTACTGGCTGATACCATTGAAAAAACTTATCTCTTTGAGGATTATCGGCTTATTCAAAAAGGAAACTATCAATTAATATCATTTGAAAACACGTTGTTAACGGGAATAGCAGGTGAACCGACCCTGCCCTACCAGGCAGTTTCATTATTACTTCCACCAGGCCATATCATCGAGAATATTGAAATCATTGGTGAAGAAGAAACAGTGATACCCGGTACTTTTCTTCTATACCCACAACAACACTCACAACCTTTGTCAAAAGGCAATTCCGGAGTTTTTGTGAAAAATAATAAAATATATGCTTCAACCAATATCTACCCGGCTGAAGCATTAGGCCCATACAATACCGAATTCATGAATGGTTATTCATTTGCCCTTACAACCTTTACTCCTGTTACATATATTCCTTCAACCGGCAATGTATCATTTTATAAAAGAGTAACCGTCCGGATCGAAACCCGGAAAGCGGAAGCGGCTCTATCAGCTCTTGAACGATTGCATTCATCTGAATCCATTAAAAAAAGCATACAAAACTTTGCTCAAAACAACGATGTTATTTCATCCTATCCTGAGCGACATCTCCGCAATAATGATTATCAAATACTAATGATTACACCAATTCTATTTGAAAACAGTTTTGAGGAATTGATTGAGCTTTATCTCACGCGGGGATTTAAAACAGAAGTGGCTACTGTTGAATTTATCGAATCTAATATTTCCGGGCAGGATATCCAGGAGAAAATAAGAAATTACATCATTCAGGAATATACCAATCATGGCGTTGAATATATATTACTCGGAGGTGATGTAGAACATTTTCCATACAGGGGTTTTTATTGCCATGTTCAGTCTTCCTCAGTGTATGAAGACGATAACATCCCTTCCGACCTTTACTACTCGGGCCTTGATGGCACCTGGAACGACAATGGAAACAACCTTTGGGGAGAAATTGGAGAAGATGACCTTTTACCTGATGTAGCGGTAGCCAGAATGTCGTTCAGCACACAGGCTGAACTGGCAAATATGCTGAATAAAATAATTGAATACCAAAATAATCCTGTCGTGGGAGAGCTAAACCGGCCACTCCTTGCCGGGGAACATCTATGGAGCAACCCTGAAACATGGGGGGCTGATTACATGGACCTCCTGATTGGCTATCATGAAGACAATGGTTATACTACTGACGGTATCCCCGAAGACGACGATTATGAAACATTATACGAAAAAGATGCCCCCTGGAATGGCAGTACGTTGATGGGTAAAATCAATTCCGGTAAATCTTTTGTCCACCATGTAGGGCACGCCAGTGCAACTTACGTAGCACACCTTAGTAATCCGGATATCACTGATGCTAACTTTTCCGGAGCAAATGGGGTTGATCATAATTATACTCTTTTCTATACACATGGTTGTACTTGCGGGAGCTTCGACTACAACGATTGTATTGCCGAGAAGATGGTTGGCATTCAAAACTTCGCTGCAGCGTTCATTGGGAATTCAAGGTATGGCTGGTTTAATGAAGGTCAAACAGAAGGGCCATCAGAGCATCTTCACCGTGAATTCGTTGATGCCCTCTACCATGATAAATTAAATAGAGTTGGCAGGGCCCATATGGAATCGCGGATCGCAACATCTCCCTGGGTCAATGCTCCCGGCCAATGGGAAGAAGGCGCCCTGCGCTGGTGTTTCTACGATTGTAATGTTCTTGGTGACCCAACCATGGCTGTTTGGACAGATAATCCGGTTAGCACAGAAGTTGATTATGTTGATGCTTTCCCCATTGGCGTACCTTCAATGAACGTTACAGTAACCAGTAATGGAAATGCCCTGGAAGGAATTCGGTGTGCCCTGATAAAGGATGGGGTACTTCATGGTGTTGGAGTTACTAATTCAAGCGGGGATGCGCTTATCGAGCTCGAAATTCTATTCACTGAAGTTGGCGAGGCAGACCTGGTTATCAGCGGCTATAACTGTCTTCCAACTTATTTTCCTGTCACAATCATTCCAAACGAAGGTGCTTATGTTGTCTATGAAGCATGTGAAATAAACGATATAGCAGGAAATGGAAATGGGCTAATCGATTATGGTGAAACCATTAGCCTGTCACTCACGGTAACCAATGTAGGAACACAAACAGCTACAAACGCAGAAGTTTATCTTAGTTCTGCTGATTCTAATGTCACTATTACAGATGATTTTGAAAATTACGGAAATATATCAGGTGGGCAATCATTGTCGCTCGAAAACGCTTTTGCCTTTGAAGTGGCTAACGATGTGCCCGATCAGCATATTATTCAATTTGAGATTGAAGTAATAGCAGAAGATACCTGGTATTCGAACTTCTCGTTGGTTGCCAATGCACCTGTTTTGACAATTGGGAACTTTACAATTGATGACACGAATGGCGGAAACGGAGATGGGAAAGCTGACCCCGGAGAAACCATCGATATCTTCATAGAAACATCCAATACAGGACATAGTAGCTGTCAGGATGTTACAGGATTGATCTCTTCATACAATGCCTATTTCACAATAAATAATTATCTATTTGAAATTGAAGAACTGGAACCCGGACAAACCGAATATGCCTCTTTTAACGCTACTATTGATATGCTCACTCCCATAGGCACAACTATTGATATTATGTATGACCTTACATCCGGTGAGTATCAGGCATTGATGGCATTCCATTTCACGGTAGGCATCATTGACGAAGATTTCGAGACTGCCGACTTCCTGAATTTTGAATGGTCATTTGGCGGTAATGCAGCATGGGAGATATGTGAAGACAATCCTTACGAAGGGCTCTATTGTGCCGTGTCGGGGGATATTGGTGACCAGCAAACAACTGAACTTTTTGTTACCCTTGAGGTACTCAACGACGATTCTATTTCATTCTTCAGAAAAGTGTCATCAGAAGCCAATTATGACTACCTACAGTTTTATATCGACAACAATAAAGTTGGCGAGTGGGCTGGCGAATCAGACTGGTTAAGAGTCGTATTCCCGGTTTCAACCGGGGAGCATACATTTAAATGGGTTTATTCCAAAGACTATTCTGTTGCCAATGGAGAAGATTGTGCCTGGATTGACTATATTGTATTTCCTCCGGTATACCTTCCTGTAGCAGTTGATGAAGTGCCTGAGAATTTGAAATTTTCGATCTATCCCAACCCTTTCAGCCAGAATTTATCAATTGAATATTCACTTGATCAACCAGGTACTGTGAGCATTTCTATATTTAATGCTACAGGTCAATTGGCAACAACCATTCAGAAGCAACACATGCAGAATGAAGGGCAACATCAGGTCATATTTAACGGGTCAGGGCTCAAATCAGGAGTTTATTTTTTATCTTTGGCAACGGAAAAGGGTACAACCATCAAAAAAATATTGATCACACGGTAAAAACTTGCTTTTAGTGTGTTGTCAGGTGTTTCACCTGACAACATGACAATTACAAAATTATTCAAATAATTTAAAACTTCATTATGAAAAAGATTACATTATTCTTGATCCTGTCAGCTTTTATTGGCCTGGCAACTTTTGCCCAAAAAAATTGGGTTAGTTTATCAACCGGCACTTCTCAAATTCCTGAGATCATTATCCAGGAGCAGACTACCCAACGGGTGGTGTTTGAGATAACCATTTCCGGCTTATATGTTTCTGAGATTGAAGTGGAGGGGGAGATATTCAATCGCCTGGAGCTTTATGAGAATCAAACCACCAAAGATGTTGGAATGCCTGAACTTCCAATGCTAAATAAAATAATTGGTGTACCGGGAAACCGGCTTGCCAGAGTCAATATTCTGGAGATGGAAAAAACGATTTTAACTGATTATGTTGTTTTTCCGTTCCAGGAACCATTGAAAGACGGAGTTCAAAATAATAATGATGATTTTCAAATTGACCGAAAGTTTTACAGTAAAAACAGTAGCTATCCTGAAAAAAACATCTACCTGGATAAATTGGAAATTTGGCGTGATGTTAAGATATCCGGATTTCATTTTGTCCCATTTACATTTAACCCTTTTACGAAAGAACTGGAAGTGATTACCCATTTAAAGGTTGAAATTGAATTTTATGGGGCAGATAATTCGTTTGGCAATTCTGGTGATAAGTCACTCACTCCTTCATTTTATAAAATGTATGACGCTGTAATCCCTAATTTTAGTTCATTGGGATATTCCATGACGCATCGGGGCGATCCAGGCATCAAGTACCTGATTATCACAAATACAGAAGCTCTGGGAACCATCCAGCCGTTTATTAACTGGAAAAATGAGCAGGGTTTTAAAGTCGAAGTCCGAATACTCGAACCAGGGTTTAACCAGCCCCAGGAATTCAAAGATTATATTGCTCAGCTATATGAAAGTGATGGATTGGAGTATGTGCTGATGGCCGGAGATGCATACCCTAACGGAGGCTCCGGTGGTGGGCCAAATATTGTCCCTATGTATTATTGGGATCCTCCTGGTGAAGATG
>JAGLWB010000034.1 GCA_023133655.1 Bacteroidales bacterium | reverse complement strand
AGGTATTTAACCTGATGGGCCAAAAAGTGTATGTTTATAATGCAGGCATTGTTGGATCAGGCGTTCATCAGCTGACCATTGATGGTTCAAACCTTCAGTCAGGGGTATTTTTCTATACCGTGAAAGCTGACGAAAACAGTGTTACCAGGAAGATGATCGTTAATTAAAACGGCTTCTTACCGAATATAAAAAAAGGACTGCCACAGGCAGTCCTTTTTTTTGTCTATGCCAAATTAAGTTGTGATTTATTCCTTACAGTATTTTTCAATCAGCTCCTCAACTTCACCACCATACGAATCGGTAAAACCAAGATCCAGCGCTTGCTGCAAGTCAACGCAAGCCATGTTCATATTTTTAATTTCAATAAATAGCAGCGCTCTGTTTCTGAAGGAATATGAATTGTTAGGATCAAGACTAATGGCTTTTTGAATGTCGGTAATGGCATCTTGATAATTTTTTAACATCATTTGAGCATGCCCACGGTTGCTGTAGGCATTTGCATCGTTATCGTCGTTCTCCAGATCAATGGCGATTGTATAATCTTCAATAGCTCCAGCAAAATCACCCAGGTTTTCTTTAGCGTAAAATGCCCTGTCAAAGTAATAAACCGGATTGGTGCTGTCAATACTGATGGCTGTATTGAAGTTATTAAGTGCATTCTCGAAATTTTGTTTTGAGGCTTTTACCAGCCCTTTTTGATAAAAATTTTCCGCACCTTTTTCCTGGCACGAAAGCATAAATAATGTAAATACGGTGAGAATGAGATATGTTTTTTTCATACTTGAGTTAATTTAATGTTAGTTGCAAAATTACGAAATTATAACTAAACAATAACAGGCCTCTATAAATAGGTTTTTGTTTATTTGCTTTGTCGGCCATTCTTTGAGTACCTTTGCATAACCATTTACCATGAAACCGTGTACTGTGCCACATGTTGCGTGCCGGAAAGAAACCGTAAAAAAATCGATGTAATATGAAAACATTTAAATATTTCAATCAACTGATAGCTGTTTCTTTCTTGATTTCAGTCTTTTCCTGTCAACAACCTGAAAGGGAGCATGATAGCCTACTTACGGAAAGGATTCAGTATGATGTGACTATCAAGAGTCCTGACGTGGATTTTGAATGGTGGGTGCAGAATATTGAAGGCCGTAGCCGGGAGGCGTTAGTTAGGAGAGTGCTGGAAGCTGCAGGCAATGGAGAAGTTCAGGCGTACAACTGTTTTAACCATCCTTTGACGGCCGAACAGGTAAAAAGTATTGGCTATAGAAGAGACACGCTAACTTTTCAACGAGCTTATCCCCCGTATGAACTTTTTGATACCATTGTAGAAGAAAAAATTGAAATAAGAGATATTACGCGCTTTCGTTTTTTGGAGGAGTGGTACTTTAATGAAAAAACCCTGGAAATAGAGAAGAAGGTTTTAGGTATTGCCCCGGTTGTACGAAGGTATGATGAAAATGGTAACCTGAGAGGGTATATGCCATTGTTTTGGGTATATCTGGATGACCGCTACCCGGAAATGATATCCGATGTGATGCCGTAAACTGTAAACCGTAATGTTTAAAAATATTACCTTTGTGCCTTTTAAATAAATTAAATGGAATATCAACTTCATACCTTGTCAAATGGCATACGGCTCGTTCATAGGCATGCAGACAACACCGTATCGCATTGCGGTATTATTATTGGCGCAGGGTCACGCAATGAGGAGACAAAGGAGCATGGACTGGCCCATTTTATTGAACACGGTATATTTAAAGGTACGACGAAACGAAAAGTATATCATGTCCTGAGCCGTCTTGAAATTGTTGGCTCCGACCTGAATGCTTATACTACCAAAGAGGAAACATGCATCTATGCTTCTTTTCTTAACAGGTATTACGACCGTACCCTGGAACTTATTTCGGATATTACATTCAATTCGACCTTCCCTGAAAAGGAATTAAAAAAGGAAAAAGATGTTATCATTGAGGAGATTAACTCATACAGAGATAATCCTGCCGAAATGATCTTTGATGACTTTGAAGAACTTTTGTTTGATGGACATCCGCTTGGCAGAAATATTCTGGGAACTAAAAAAAATATCAAGTTATTTGATAAGGCTAAAATAGACCGGTTTATGGCAAATAATTATCATACCGACCGGATGGTTATATGTTCTGTTGGAAAGATAAATTTTAGAAAGCTAATAACGCTGGTTGAGAAATATTTTAGCGGTATTTCTTCCAATTTCAATCACACGGCACCTGTTCCTTTCCTGTTATACAAACCCGCAAAGAGATCTGTAAAAAAGAGAAATTTTCAAACACATTGTATGATAGGTAACATTGCTTACAATTATAATGATAACCATCGAATGCCAATGGCACTATTGAATAACCTGCTTGGCGGACCAGGTTTGAACTCTCGCCTTAACCTGGCTATTAGGGAAAAACATGGCCTGGCTTATAATAATGAGTCAAATTTTTCTCCCTATTCCGATACCGGTGTGTTTAGTATCTACCTGGGTATTGACAATGGGTCGGTTGATAAAACCCTTCACTATGTTTACAATGAATTGAAATTGCTCCGTGAGAAGAAGCTTGGCGCAATGCAACTACGAACTGCCAAAAGGCAGTTTATTGGCCAATTGGCCATTTTTTACGAGCAGAATTTATCCAGAATGCTTTCCATGGGAAAAAGTTTACTGCTAAGTGATAAAGTCATGACCCTGGAGGCGGTTAACGAGAAGATAGATTCGGTTTCGGCTGCTGAGATCAGTGAAATTGCGAACGAAGTTTTTGATCCGGATCAATTAAGTGTGTTAACCTATCTTTCCAAATAATTATCATCATGAAACATCCCGGTCATTTTATTACTTCGCCTGAAGTTAAAGCGTATTGTGAGCTTCACACCAGCCCTGAATCGCAGATATTGAATGAGCTTAACAGAGAAACCCATATGAATATCCTTAATCCACGCATGTTAACAGGTCATGTGATGGGGAGTTTTCTTCGTATGATAAGTGAGATGATTAAACCACGACGAATACTTGAAATAGGAACATACACTGGTTATTCTGCTATTTGCCTGGCTTCCGGGCTCTCTGATGATGGTTTGTTGTATACAATTGAAATAAATAAGGAACTTGAAGAGATTATTAACCGGTATATTGAAAAATCAGACCTGGTAAAGAGGATAATCCTTCATTTTGGTGATGCTTGCGACATCATACCTTTACTTAATGAAGAGTTTGACCTTGCTTTTATTGATGCCAATAAAGAACAATACCCGGAATATTACCAATTAGTACTCGAAAAGGTAAGACATGGGGGTTATATCTTGGTTGATAATGCCCTTTGGGATGGGAAAGTGTTAAATCCTGAAGATAATGAAACAAAGACTATTGCCGAGTTCAATCAATTTGTACAAAAGGACGGTCGGGTAGAGAACGTTTTGTTACCTGTTAGAGATGGGATTATGATGATCAGGAAGCTATAGATATCAGATAAATGATAAAAGATATCTGATATTTGATATCATGGGTACCCCATCTCATTTTTCTCAAATCAAACCTTAAACCTGTATGTTATTTTTGACAGCTCTTCATTGGCTTTGGTCACTTTTTCTTTCAGGTTTTCCTTATAGTTTTTAACCTTTTTGAGCATGGCTTTATCTTCCACTGCCAATATTTGAGCAGCAAGTATCCCGGCATTTTTGGCTGCATTTAGTCCAACAGTAGCAACGGGAATTCCCGGAGGCATCTGCAGGATAGATAAGATAGAATCCCATCCTTCTAATGTTGCTTTGATGGGAACGCCAATAACAGGAAGAGGCGTTATGGCTGCTATTACCCCGGGTAAATGAGCCGCCATGCCGGCACCGGCAATAATAACTTTAATCCCACGGTCATGAGCTGATCTGGCAAAAACTTCAACTTTTTCAGGTGTCCGGTGGGCTGATAAAGCGTTCATTTCAAAAGGGATCTCCATTTTATCCAGGAAACTGGCAGCCTGCTCCATTACCGGGAGATCTGAGGTGCTACCCATTATAATACTGACAATGGCATTCATAATTTTTTAGTTTGATTAGAAAGCAAAAATAAAATATTTTCGCCATATTATTCTATCTATTATTATATTTGTGCACTAACCTAATCATTGAGCCTCTTATGAAAACAATACAGGTAAAAGATAAAAAATTTGGACTTTCAATAAGTCATAAGAAGATTGAGAAAGCGGTCAGCCAAATTGCTTCTCAGATTAATAAAGATATGGTTGGAAAAGTCCCTTTGTTTTTAGTCGTGTTAAACGGTGCCTTTATTTTTGCATCTGATCTTTTGAAAAAAATGAAGATTGATAACGAGATATCTTTTGTGAAGCTATCATCATATGCCGGTACTCAAACAACGTCTGTCGTCAGGGAACTGATTGGTTTGGATGAGGTGGTTAAGGACAGGACTGTCATTGTTGTTGAAGATATTATTGACACAGGCATTACCATGGACCATATTGTTAATACACTTCTAAAACTTGAAGCTGCTGAAGTTAAGGTGGCATCATTGTTATTCAAGCCCGATGCTTTTGAAAAGGATTTCAAGATCGACTACATTGGTATTGAGATCCCTAATGATTTTATTGTTGGATTTGGATTGGACTATGATGGGTTTGGGAGGAATTATCCGGATATATATAAAGTAATTGATTAGTGGTTGTTTTGAGAATATTTGTAGCTCATTTACGCATACGTTACCTGCTTTTTAATCCCCGCCTCTTCAAGGCGGGGCTATTGATAGCTCTTTACATAAAGTTTATGAATTAATCAGGATAAAATAACAGACAAGTATGTTTAATTTAATATTATTCGGCCCTCCGGGAGCCGGAAAAGGTACGCAGTCGATTAAGGTCGCTGAAAAATATAACCTTGCACACATCTCAACGGGAGATATATTCAGGTATGAAATAAAAAATCAAACGGAATTAGGCGTGAAGGTAAAAAGCATCATTGAATCAGGGGAGTTGGTTCCGGATGAGTTGCTTATTGATATCTTAAAAAATGCCATGCACAAGTATAATGATGTGAATGGTTTTATTTTTGATGGTTTTCCAAGGACTATCAAGCAAGCTGAGGACCTGGATGTATTAATGAAGGAGGAAGGCATGAAAGTAACCCTTACGCTGGCCCTTGAGGTAGCAGAAGATGAACTGTTGGAAAGACTGTTATACCGGGCGAAGGTTCAAGGCAGGAAAGATGATACAGAAGAGGTGATCAAAAACCGTCTGAAGGTTTACCATGAACAAACAAGTCCGCTTATTGATTATTATGAAAAACAAAACATTTTTCAATCCGCTTATGGAACAGGAACGATTGATGAGATATTTGCCAGGCTTTGTGAGGTGATTGATA
>JAGLWB010000339.1 GCA_023133655.1 Bacteroidales bacterium | reverse complement strand
ACGTTACCCCCGCGTATAAGGGACTTGCACCCTCCGGACTGCTCTCTAATTCAAAGAACTTTTTATTATATTTGCCATTCAAGGCACACACACGCAATATAAAAAATTGGGCAGAAAGTAGTAAATATGAGCGTATTAATAATAAATAAACAACGTAGTAAATTGAAAAAATGGTGTTTCAAAATGCCCAACTTTTCATATTGCCACCGTTATGCCGCATGCCAGAAAAAAATAAAAATCCTTGGAGAATATACTTATTTGATATATCTTTGTGACATATAAAACAAATATCATGAAAACAATATCATTGAAAATTGACGATTCTATCTTCGGAGAAACTGAAAAGATTCTCTCAAGAATGAAAAAACCACGAAACAGATATATTAACGAGGCATTAGACTATTACAATCGACTTCAGAGAAGATTGATGATTGAGAAACGATTAAAAAAAGAATCTGAGTTAGTAAAAAGTGATTCCATGTCAATACTTAAAGAGTTTGAGGAGATTGATTATGTCGATTAAACAATTCGAAATATGGATTGCAGATTTGAATCCACAAATTGGAACAGAGCCAGGGAAAACCAGACCAGTTTTAGTCGTCCAGACTAACTTGTTAAACAAAATTCCTCATCCTTCTACTATTGTTTGTCCTATCACAACAAATATAAAAATGGACTCGGAAATTTTAAGAGTTCATCTTAAAAAGGGAATGACAAAGCTACATCAAGACTGTGATATAATGATTGACCAGATTCGTGCCATAGATAATAAAAGACTAATAAATAAAGTTGGAAATTTACCGTCAGACTTAATCGAATTGGCCAAAGAAAACATACAAATAATTATTGATTTAGAATAAAGCACGGCGGCATAATCGAGATACTGTGTTAAAATCCAATCCATTTCCTAATTATTTTTTTAAATAATTAATTGTCTTTGTTTTTAGCAGAAAGAAGGCTTCTGTCGAAGCGTTGGGCTGAAGTCTATCTTATTTCGGTAAGATATTTGAAATTGCTCTTAGCAATAGTATTTCTACCTTTACCGTTCAAGGCTCACAAACTGTTGCGGAGGCTCGTAGGGAGAAAGTACTGATAAAAAATGGCACGCACTTTAGCCTGAACGATTACCCAACGAAAAACAATAACTTAACAATACAATCAATCATTAATTAATTTCAATCAATATGAAAAAGGTTATTTTGATATTCGTAGCAATTACAACGATTACAAGCTACGGACAGACTTATAATGAGATTAGTACACAGGCATATTCGTGTGCGTATATTGATAATGATTACCCAAAAGCCTCCGAACTTTATGATCAGGCATTCAAAATGCAAAAAGCAAAGAGTTCGGAACTGTATTATGCTGCCGAAATTAATTTGAAACTTAATGATATTGAAAAATTTACGCACTATCTGTCGCAAGCAGTAGAGTACGGATATGCAAATTATGATTTTTTGATTAAACAACAGACATTTAAAACGCATTTCACGAATGCTGATTGGAATTCCTTGCTCGCAATAACGAAAAAAAATTATTCGATTTTTAAAAAGGATTATAAAAAATTAAAGAGGGAATTATCCGGATCATATAAAACATCAAAAAAAATCACTGGTGAAATCGATTTAAGAATTGATTCATTAACGGTGAAACATCAAGGAAAAAGAAATACATGCAGCGTATTTGCAGCAACAGCCTTGATTGAGTATATTATCTGGAGTAAACAAAAAAAAATCATAGACTTGTCAGAATCATATAATTACTGGGCAGCAAAAACATATGCTTTATCTAACGATTTTCTTAAAGAAACATACACTTCTGTTGACGGGTTGGCCGGTTATCTCGCTGTTGAAGCATACAAATACGGCTCTATGGCCGAAAAAAACTGGAAATACGAAAACACGAATTGGCTGACTGACAAAGACGAACGTTGTAAAATAATTAACGGAAATTACACAATGGAATGCTTTACTGGTGTTCCTCCAAAAAACAGTAAAAAATCAGAATTCACAGCACAGCCTGTATATATCGACAGAGAAGATATTGGTCAATATATGCTGCAAGAGAAAAAACCTGTTGCGATGAATATTTTTTGGTATTTTGATGCTATTGATGAAAAAGGTAATTTTCGCCTTCCCACCGAAAAAGACATTGATAAAGGCGGCCATGTAATTTTGTTGGTGGGGTACAATTTGGAAAACAAAACCTTTATTTTCCAAAACAGCTGGGGAACAAACTGGGGACAAGACGGATACGGCACAATACCGGAAGAATACATAATCAATTATTATGAATTAGCAGAAACATTTCCGTATGGGACTGATGCTTCAGAAGATGAAAAAAATGAAGCAATTAAGGGTAGTATGGGAGTTTCAGCATTATTGGAAAACTAATAACATCTCACCTGTTTCCCGCATCAGGAACATCACAGATAGAATTAACTTTTTTCATTAATCAGGCTACGTTAAAAATATTAATTCTATATTTGCCGATTCTTTGGTGAGAATAATTCTCTTTTAATAATTATTATTGTTTATATGAAGAGTAAAATTGAACATATTAGAAATAAACTTATCTCAAAAGGCCTTCGGGTTACACCGCAACGATTAGCCATTCTGGAAGCCATCGTTAAGCTTAACAACCACCCGAGGGCCGAAAACATCATTGATTTCATTAAAAAAAACCACCCGAATATTGCAACGGGCACTGTTTATAAGATATTGGATACGTTGGTCGAAAATGATTTAATATGCAAAGTGAAAACAGGTAATGATATTATGAGGTATGATGGCACAACCAAAAACCACCATCATTTATACTGTACTGAATCTGATAGAATTGATGATTATTATGATGATGAATTGACCGGTATTCTTCAAAAACACTTTGAGGAAAAACAGATCCCTGATTTTAAAATAAATGATATAAAACTCCAGATAGTTGGAACTTTCTTAAATAAAAACGACCAATAGGTAACACAAAAAAATACTATCCGGCGGGTTAATCCGTCGGCTGGCGAGTGACGAAAAATTTAAATTAATAATCTTAAAAATTAAATAAAATGGAAGAAAAACAAGAACAACAAGAAATATTTGCCATGCCACGCATCGGCGATGCAGCACCAGCTTTTAAAGCTGTAACAACACAGGGTGAAATCAATTTCCCGGCTGATTACTCGGGAAGTTGGGTTATTCTATTTAGTCACCCGGCTGATTTTACCCCCGTTTGTACCTCAGAGTTTATGACTTTTGCCAGTATGGAGGATAAATTTGAAGAAGCAAACTGTAAATTGGTTGGTTTATCTGTGGATGGACTGTACAGCCATATTGCATGGTTGCGTACCATCAAGGAAAAGATTGAATATAAAGGCATGAAAGATATTGAGGTCACTTTTCCTTTAATTGAAGATATCAGCATGGAGGTGGCTAAAAAATATGGAATGATCCAACCGGGAGAAGCTACTACCAAAGCAGTAAGGGCAGTATTTTTTATTGACCCACAAGGAATTGTCCGGACAATCATTTACTATCCGCTAAGTTTGGGAAGAAATTTCGATGAGCTACACAGGGTCCTTATCGCTTTACAAACTGCTGATGAATTTGGCGTTGCCACACCGGCCGACTGGCGTCCTGGTGATGATGTTATTGTACCGCCTGCCGGCTCATGCGGAACAGCCAACGACCGTATGGACTCAAAAGATGAAGAGATGACCTGTTATGATTGGTTCTTCTGTACAAAAAAACTGGATAAAGAAACAGTGCTAAAGGCTGTGCTGAAGAAATAATCCTTTTTAATCGAAGTGTCCGACGAGTAACTCGTCGGACGCTTTGTTAATTAAATATCCGGTCAACAAACTCCGGATGATCAATGAACGGGTTGCGGTTGTGCTGATACTTCTCGTAAATGATGTTGTTACGGCGCCGCTCCCAATCATCAACAGGGTCTTGCTCGTGCCACAGTAATAACGTGGAAAGCCGGCCGTGACGTGGCTTACGGTCCCTAATACCCGGTATCTCTTCAACAACTTCCAGGTCCTGCACAATACGACCATCTTTCTCAAATCCTTCGTACCGTACAGCCATGTAAAAAATCATACGTGCTACATCGCCTTTTACCTCATCAGGCGGCTCCCAGGCCCATTCTACACTGCATTTCCTGCAGTCGGTTGGCACATCGTCTGTTTCAAAATACTCCTCTTCGCAATAATCAAATGCCCTGTTGTTGCGGGAGGTATTAACAGAACGATCAGCAGGGCGCAGGTGGTGGATATCGGTATAGGCTGTATCCTTTTTATTGGGAAACCCTCTTGATTTGGCCCATACATGCTCCCGGTTCCAGGCATTGACCAGCCGGTATCCGGCATCATCATAAGGGAACCTGGGGCCTCTGTCGCGTTGATACTTAGGCTGTGAACGCATGGTGTAAAGCAGGATAACATTACCTGTATCGCAAGGGTCTTCGTCAGTAACGGCTAACAGTTTCCAAACATCATCGTACGAATAAACGGTATGTCCTTTGATAATATCGTGCAGCCTTGCTTTGAGTGCTTTGTCCTGCAGCTGATCCGTGCCGTTGTAATAACCCGAGGGCACCTGGCCGGTGCTGAGGGTTATGGGGGGAGGCCATAATTCCACATCGGTTTCAGGGATAGTAACAGTTACTGGTGGCTGGCCTTCGTATCTTCTCACCAGGGTCCGGTATATCCATCCTGTACGGCCCGGTGTTTGACATTGAACATGGTAATACCCGTTTACCTGCTGCCCGCTGTCTAAAAGAAAAAAACAGTCCCCTTTTTTTGCCTTCTCAATTTCCGGGTTGTTGGTGGATGGATCCCCCCGTATATTAGCATTCCTGCTGACTTCAAGATACTGCCCCTTCAAATGGGTAGCTGACAGTGCAAAGAGAACAATCAATAATGAGAAAATGCGGATCTTTTTCATGGCCCTCTGTTTTAATTGTTGCCGGTAGAATTTCTCAGGTCTCGCAACTGATCTTCTGCGCTGCTCCTAAACCCCATCCAATCCTTGAAAAGCTTTATTGATGCTTTGCTTCCGCCTGCCACAATTGCTCCTGTAACAATATACCCTAAAACGGTTGTTTGATCGCCCGAAGCAAAGGTAATGGTAAGGGCATCAAAATGCAAAGCCCAGCAAACAGCGACAGAAACGATGAAGGAGATGCTTTCTTTCAGCCCTTTCTTTTTCTTTTGCTTAAGTATTTTATCATGATTTTTATCCCCCGGTTGTATATTCTCCATCTTTACAACAAATTTACCTTCTTCGGTTCTGTCGATGAACGGACGTGATTCAAACAATACGGCAAGTGTCCGTTCAATAAAAAACGAAAGCAGGACAATGGCGATTAAAACCTCTCCTGCTCTTTCCATGTCGAGGTGAAATAAATTCGGATCCATAATTTTTTGGTTTTTAGTACAACAAAAAGTATTATATAGGTTAATCCGATAAATGGGAAAAGGTTACCCGCTTTAAAGGGGGAAATATTAAACATATCCGGTTAAGTTGTTAACAATCGTGTTTTAAATGCATAACCAGTAGGCGGTAGGCGGTAGCCGGTAGGCAGGAATCAGGAATCGGGAAGAGGGTAGTTAACCTTATTCTTTTGCGTATGCGATCTTGCTCATATAAGAATTGGTGGTATCTTTTAACACCCATGTATTTCCGCCATCTGTTGTTTTCAGGATCTTTCCT
>JAGLWB010000338.1 GCA_023133655.1 Bacteroidales bacterium | reverse complement strand
ATTCCCTTATTGAAAGCTATGATAACGGCTATGTATATGCCGGAAAAATCAATCAAGACCAAATACCTAAATATGGTTGGATATTTAAAACCGATATCAATGGTGAAATGCTATGGGATAAAAAGTTTGGTGAATATGGAGATGTTACAGCAGTAGGTGGTATTAAACAAACAATTGATAACGGATATATTTTATCAGGTTCTACTAAAAAGCTTGATCCATATTATGATCCGTTTATCATGAAGCTGAATGCCTGTGGGGTGAAGGAGTGGTGCAAAATATTGCATTTACCTTATAATATGGATTTCGGTACACGTATCCTGCAATTACACAATGGGAATTATATAGCCTTGCTGACCTATTTCAGCTATGTATACAGTGAACGTATCTGGTTGATGTGCTTTGATGATGCTGGTAATATCCTCTGGAAAAAGGTATATGCTCAAACCGAGCCGGATATAATAGATGAGGATGGATTCCATCTCTTACTAACAGTTGACAGCAGTATAATTATAACTGGCATTGGTGCCTATCCCGATTCTGGAACAACTAATTACAAATGGCGTCCATTATTTATCAAAACTGATTTCGATGGCAATGAGAAATGGACACTTCCCTGGGGATATACACAATATTTCAAAGGACATGGGGTGATGTCTGTTGAAGATAACAAAGGTAACATATACACTGCTGGCCGCCATATACGTAATCAACCAAATTATGGCTATTCACCAACGCTGATAAAAACAAGCAAAGATGGGGAAGAGCTATTTTATAGTGATGTCTATGACAGTACAGAATTGGGAATGTCCACAACAATATCATGGTTTGCAGATTCAACACTGGTTATTGGGACTGGTTGGCGCTTTCCTGACGAAGAGGTAATTGAAGCAGTAATTAAGGTAGATACTACTGGAAATATAATAACCATTAAAGAGCTTATCGAGACAGACAATACATTTCAGGGTAGCATTGTAGATTTCGATAATAAATGTGTATTGATGGGCGGTTTTTACCTTGATGGCAACTGGGATATTTATGCCTATAAATTCAACCAGGAATTGGAATACGACACCATCTACACCCTGCCATTTGTTTACGACAGCCTATGCCCTTATCCAATAGTATCGGATACCATACCGCTTGATTGTGAGGTAGTGGGGCTGGAAGAAGATCAAAAAGTAGTAGAGCGTCCGAAGTTAACCATTATTCCTAATCCTGCAAAAGATAAAATAAAGGTTGTATTACCAGAGCATATTACTACTCATTCCAAAGCAGCCGGTTTCAGCGTCACCACCTGGCGGTATCAGTTTAATGGCGATATACAACTTGAGATTTATGATATGTATGGCCGCAGGTGGCATCAACAGGTAATTCCAGGAGGCGATAAAGAAGCGGAGATACCGGTACGCTCTTTGCCGGCAGGGCTTTACGTGGTGCGTGCGGTGATTGATGGGAAGGTGGTGAGTGGGAAGTTTGTGAAACAGTGACACCAGCTATTCTCCCCTGAAGGGAAGAATATGATTGGGCGATTGTCAATTG
>JAGLWB010000337.1 GCA_023133655.1 Bacteroidales bacterium | reverse complement strand
CCCGGAAGTAATTTCATTAACATAGGGGAAAGGACCAATGTTAGTGGCTCCCGTCATTTTGCCAGACTCATCAGAGAGAGAAAATATGAAGACGCTCTGACCATTGCCAGAAATCAGGTAGAGGGAGGTGCACAGGTGTTGGATGTAAATATGGATGATGCCATGCTTGATTCAAAAAAAGAGATGGTCACTTTTCTTAACTTACTTGCCTCAGAGCCTGACATTTCCCGCTTACCCATCATGATCGATTCATCAAAATGGTCAGTCATTGAAGCAGGACTTAAATGCCTTCAGGGAAAAGGGATTGTCAATTCCATCAGTCTGAAAGATGGTGAGGAGACATTCATTGAACGTGCTGAGAAAATAAAGATCTATGGTGCGGCAATTATTGTGATGGCTTTTGATGAAAAAGGGCAGGCTGCAACCTTCAACCGAAAAATTAATATCTGTAAAAGAGCTTATGATATCCTGATTGAAAAAGTTAATTTTCCACCTCAGGATATCATCTTCGACCCCAACATACTTACAATAGCTACCGGAATTGATGAACATAATAATTATGCCGTTGATTTTATCGACGCAACCCGTTGGATCAAAAAAAACCTCCCCCATGCCAAAGTAAGTGGAGGCATCAGTAATCTTTCTTTTTCCTTTCGGGGAAATGATGTTATCAGAGAAGCAATGCATGCAGCATTTCTATACCGTGCTATTCAGGCCGGCCTTGACATGGGTATTGTGAATGCCGGGATGTTGCAGGTTTATGACGAGATCCCTGAAGATCTTCTTCGTCTGGTTGAAGATGTAATTTTAAACAGGAGAAAAGATGCCACCGAAAGACTGGTACTTTATGCCGAAACTGTAAAAATCAAGGATAAAGAGCCTGAACAAAAGGAAGCCTGGAGAGAAGACAATGTTGAGGAGAGGATAAAACACGCCCTTATTAAAGGAATCGCCGGGTACATTGAAGATGATGTATTGGAAGCACGAAATATTTTTCCCCGGGCACTTGATATCATCGAGGGCCCACTGATGAATGGGATGAATGTAATTGGAGATCTTTTTGGCTCGGGAAAAATGTTTCTGCCACAGGTAGTAAAAAGTGCCAGGGTTATGAAAAAGGGTGTTGCTGCCTTACAACCATACATCGAAGCGGAAAAAGCGGCCGGCGGAAAGCCCCTCAGTGCAGGCAAGGTATTGCTGGCCACCGTAAAAGGTGATGTTCATGATATTGGGAAAAACATTGTCGGCGTTGTTATGGCTTGTAACAATTTCGAAATTATTGACCTGGGCGTCATGACACCATCTGAAAAAATCCTTCAAGTGGCAAAAACCGAAAAGGTTGATATTATCGGATTGAGTGGACTGATCACGCCATCACTGGAGGAAATGGTTCATGTAGCTAAAGAAATGGACCGACTAGGGTTCAATGTTCCTTTACTTATTGGAGGGGCAACCACATCTGAAATACATACTGCAGTCAAGATTGACCCTAATTACTCCGGTCCTGTTATCTATGTTAAAGACGCTTCAAGGAGTGTAGGAGTTGCAGCTAACCTGATCTCAACCAAAAAAAAGAACGAATATGTCGCTTCCGTCAGGGAAAAATATCAAAATACCCGAAAAAAATATGAAGATGGTAAAAAGAAACATCAATACATCAGCTTAACACAAGCCAGGCAAAACAGACTTAAAACTAATTGGGAGCAAGTCCCTATTACAAAGCCTTCATTCATAGGGAATAAATCGTTTATAAATTATCCGGTAAAAAAAATCAGGAAGTATATCGACTGGACTTTCTTCTTTCACGCATGGAAATTGACGGGCAGATACCCGGCTATTTTTGATGATCCGGTTAAGGGTGATGAGGCACGAAAAATATACAATGATGCCCAGAAGATTCTTGATGAAATCATTAATAAAAATTTACTGCAGGCAAACGGGGTTATTGGATTTTACCCGGCCAATGCCATCGGAGATGATATCGATATCTTTAGTGATGAAAACAGAAGTAAAACAATTACAAGGTTTCTTTTTCTCAGAAACCAACAGGTAAAAGAAAAGAATATCCCCAACTTGTCTCTTTCAGATTTTATTGCACCAGGGGATTCCGGGAAAATAGATTATATCGGAGGATTTGCTGTAACAACAGGCATAGGACTTGATGAAGCTGTGAAACATCTTGAGCAACATGATGATGATTATACCATCATCATGCTAAAAATTCTCGCCGACCGGCTTGCTGAAGCCTTTGCTGAGTTACTTCATGAAAAGGTCCGAAAAGAATACTGGGGGTATGCCAGGGATGAAAACCTTGATCTAAAAAATCTTTTGAAAGAAACTTATCAGGGTATCCGCCCGGCACCGGGATATCCGGCATGCCCCGATCACGTTGAAAAACGTACCCTATTCGATCTTCTGGAGGTTGAAAAAAATACAGGAATTAAATTGACTGAAAGCTATATGATGGTTCCTGCAGCAGCTGTTAGTGGTCACTATTTTGCAAATCCAATGTCAAAGTATTTTAGTGTGGGGAAGATTTCAAAAGAGCAGATCGTTGACTATGCTGAAAGGAAAAATATAGCCACTTCATCAGCAGAAAAATGGTTAAAATCAAATTTAAATTATTAATTATGAAGGTTCACGATTGCTTAAAAAAGACAGACAAATTAGTATTTAGTTTTGAGATCATTCCTCCTGCAAGGGGTAGTCGTTTAACTGATATCACGGATATCGTAGAGCAATTACAGCCTTTCAATCCACCTTTTATTGATGTAACCAGTCACCCTGCCGAAGCTATTTATGAAGAGCTCAGTGATGGGGCTATCAAGAGAAGGATCAGGCGCAAAAGGCCGGGAACCATTGGTATTTCAGGAGTTATTCAAAACAGGTATAATATCGATACGGTAGCTCATCTTCTTTGCAGGGGATTCACAAAAGAAGAGACAGAAGATGCACTGATTGAATTAAACTATCTCGGTATTAAAAATGTATTTTTGCTCAGGGGTGATGAAACAAACTATAAAAAAAGCTTCAGTAAAGATAAAACGGTCAATGAACATGCCTCCGGCCTTGTTAAACAGGTAGACAATCTGCGAAAAGGCATTTACCTGGAAGACATTCTGAATTCCAGCCCGATTGACTTCTGTATTGGTGTTTCGGGTTATCCTGAAAAGCATTTTGAAGCCCCAAACCTGAAAACAGATATCATGTATCTAAAGAAAAAGGTGGATGCCGGGGCTGATTATATTGTTACCCAGATGTTTTTTGATAATCATCATTTCTTTCAATATGTTGAATTATGTAGAGAAGCTGGCATTACGGTTCCGATTATTCCCGGGATAAAAATCCTGAACAATGCGAACCAGCTTACCAGTATTCCTAGAAAATTTCATGTTAACTTCCCCGATGAACTTGTTGACAGGTTAATGAAAGATCCCGGAGAAGCCAGGGAGATTGGGATTGACTGGAGTATCAAGCAATCAAAAGACCTTATCGGCAACGGCTACAATCACCTTCATTATTTTGTAATGAATGATGCTGATGCTATCATTCAGGTTGTGGAGGGAATATAAATTTCAGATCCCGAATAAGACTTTGTCTCCTGTTTTACGCAATGCTAAATTTCTCAAAAATGAATAAATTAAATTTATCTGTTACAATTTCCCTTTTCCTGTTATTATCATCACTAAATGGCCAGGAAGTGCCGGTATTTGTGGAGCGGATCGACATGGGAGAAGTTGAGTGTTTTGAACTCACCGAAGCTTCCGGGATTGTTGAGAGCAGGCAAAACCCTCATGTATTATGGTCGCATAACGACAGGAACCATCACAACAGGTTGTTTGCAATGAATAAGCGCGGAAAACATCTCGGTGCCTTTTGGATTGATGGCATTCAGAATCGGGATTGGGAAGACATCGCCATTGGACCGGGCCCTGAGGAGGGGAAGAATTATATATATATTGGTGATATAGGCGATAATAATTCAGAATATGATCTAAAATATATATACCGTATTGCTGAACCCTATGTAAATTATCTTCAGGAACCAGTTGAAGAGACCATCACAGATGTCGAAATAATTACATTCCAGTATCCCGATGGTAAACGTGATGCAGAAACTATCATGTTAGACCCTCTCACAAAGGACTTGTATGTAGTCTCAAAAAGAGAATTTGAAGATATACGCGTTTACAGGGCCCCATTCCCACAGTCAACAACTGAGGTTATAACTCTTGATCACGTTATATCACTGAATTTGTGGCAGGTGGTTTCAGGAGATATCAGCTCATCAGGACTGGAAATACTTCTTAAAACTTATACTGACGTCTATTACTGGAACAGGCAGCTGGAGCAGGATCTGTGGGAGGCATTTAATAATGATCCTATCTTATTGCCCTATGTCCAGGAGATGCAGGGTGAGGCAATTGGTTGGGCATTCAGCGATCAGGGATATTATACACTGAGCGAAGAAAACATTGGCATCCCTGTTCACCTTTATTTCTATCCACGAAATGTACTTTCAACACTGGTTATCAATGAAATCATGCCTGATCCTGTGATGGTTGAAGATGAAATGGGTGAATGGTTTGAGATCTATAATCACACAACCAAAACTATCGATATGGATGGGTGGACCATCAGAGGGTTGGATGAAGAGGAGCAAATGATTTCCCAATCCATTCTAATCGATCCGGGAGATTTCCTTGTATTCGGCAATAATTCAGATACTCAAACCAATGGAGGAGTTCAGGTTGATTGGCAGTACAGCAATATTATCCTGGATAATTCTGAAGACAAATTATTGATCATATCGCCTTCCGGGACTAAGATCGATAGTGTTTCTTATGAAACCGGTTCTTCATTTCCGTATCTTCAAGGAGCTTCTATGGCATTGCTAAATCCTAACATGGAAAATAATTTAGGACTGAACTGGGTAAGCTGGACAACGCCCTATGGTGATGGTGATTTTGGAACCCCGGGCACTCCCAACCTTTTGGAGGTTCAGTCTGTTACAATCAGAGACATTCAATTCACCACTGACTTGTCAGGTATTTCACCTTTAAAGGATCAACGGGTGAGTATCACAGGTGTTTTATCCAGGGAGCCATTCGGTTCATTCTACCAGGACAATTTTTTTATTCAGGATGATACGGGCATGTACTCAGGTATCATGGTTAAATACATAACACAAGTTGAAATTGACGATAGTATAAAACTAACAGGTACGGTGGCAGATGGTTATGGAGGTGTTACTACTCTCATCGACATTTCGGATTTTGAGATTTATGGAAAGGCTGTTGATGGAATTGAGCCTGCTACCGTAAATACAGGACAAATTGCAAATAACGGTGAAGATGCCGAGGCATACGAGGGTGTTCTGATAACAACATCAGGTATCTGCAACAATGATAGCCTGGGATGGCATGAGTGGTCTGTTGATGACGGGAGCGGGACAGCAAGAATATATCATCCGTATATTAACGATTTCGTACCAATTCAGGGTAAAGAATATGAAATAACCGGGATACAATATTTCAGAGACAATAATTTTAAGATGCGGGTTATCAACAGGTATGACATTGTTGAAGACCTTCATGTTGAAAATGATACAACAAATATCCATGCAAAATTTGAGCTGCATCAGAACCTCCCCAATCCATTTTATTCATCAACTACTATTTCATTTAATCTGCCCATATATACAAGTGTTAAATTGACCATCTATAGTGCTAATGGAGAGGTTATTGATGTCGTAATCAACCAAAAATTAAGACCAGGTAAACATTCATTTGTATGGGATACAAAAAATATTCCTCCCGGGATATATTTTTATACGCTGAAAGTTGGAGACCACCAGGAAACCAGAAAATGCGTAAAATTGATGTAAAAAATTGTTTTATTTTGATACTTGTTTTGAAATAACGTAGTTTGTTAAACCATCAATTTCGCACATTTTGATTTAGTTATCACCGCCATAAAATATCCTACCGCATATTATCTGCTAGAACAACATTTTTTTAACCCGGAGGGTTTATATGTTTATAGAAAATTCCGCACAAGCTCGCATATACGACCCCGGCCGGGGTCGTATGTTCCAACCACCATATCGTATTCTATAAACATTTGATGCCTCGGGCATCATTTTTTTCGTCCTTAGGAACTTGATTCGCAAAACCAACCAACAGTTGTTAGTTTATTTTTGTTGCATGTTCCAGGTTTCTTGTTTCGTGTTAGAAATTATATTTAATTTTTGTATAAATCATCGAGTTATCGTCATAACGGCCAAACATACCTCTTTCATCACAGATGAAAATAATGAGACTATTACATTTTTACCTTGTCATGTTGTGTGTTAATAATTTATTAATTCTACCGAAGTTTAATAATATGGTATTAAACCTCAGATCCCG
>JAGLWB010000336.1 GCA_023133655.1 Bacteroidales bacterium | reverse complement strand
CTAATTAAGATATATTTCCTCAATATCATCCGAATCGTTACTTATCCCTTTATCAGCATTCATTAATAGTATATACACTTCCCTCGCCTTTTCAGGTTGATTCGTTTCAAGATATAGATTATAAAGTTTGTTTAAACTATAGATGAAGTTTGGGTCAATCCTCAACGCTTTGTAAACTTCCTCAAATGCCCTGTTTATATCGCCACGATTATGATACAGGTTAGCAAGGTTGTGATGAGGTTGAGGGAAAAAATCACCTGCTTCAATTGCCTTTCCGTAATAATAAATCGATTTATCCGGAAGGTTTTCATCAGCATAATACATACCAAGGTTATTGTAAATCCTGATAGAAGAATCTGTATATTTAAGCTCATTCAGGTAAAAACGCTCAATATCCGACCACTCTTTGTTTCTGAGAATTACCCTTATTGAAAATAAGATCACTATAGGGATAAGAATTATTAATAGAATCTGCGCTTTCCCCTTAGCTAATAACCAATCATATAAGGTGGCAAACAATATAGAAACACCAATCAGGGGAATATAAAGCCAGTGCTCAAGAAACATGGCATTCAAGGGGATAATTCCTGAAAATGGCAGCAAGGACGCAAAAAACCATGACAGACCAAGAAATATTTTTCGATACTTTTTTAACCGGATTGTAAAAAACAGAGCTGTCAGCACCAACAATATTCCAAACAACGCACGTAATGTAACAATACCAGTATATGCCAGGTATGGTTTCTCGTAATTCAATTCTACCGGATATATGATCATTGTAAAATAATCCCACTGGATACTCAAAAAAGTCAGAAGCCTAACAGAAAGCTGTTCAGTATAAACATTCTCTGCATCCGTTAAGCCAATTTCCCCGGTAAAATTAAAAACAGTCAACTTGAGGAAAAGGTAAGCAGAGGCGATTAATACAAGCACGAAAGCTGAAATGAAAATAAACGGATCAGCTCTTTTTTGCTCGTTAACATAGGTGTAAATGCCAACTATAATGCTAAGCGGTAAAAATATCACCTGGTTTTCTTTTGTAAAAAGAGCTGCAACAAAAAAAACCAAACTCAAACCGAATCTTGTCCACCTGGTTGTGCTACCCTGGGCCATCAACCCTTTATGGTAGCTAAGCAAGCCCAGTAATAAAAAGAATAATCCCAAAGGATCCGCCAGTCCGGATATATAACTCACCGCTTCGGACTGGACAGGGTGTACCAAAAAAAACAATGCGACGATAAATGAAGCATTCTTGCTAAATGAAAACCTGACCAGTAACAAAAAAACAAAAAAAGCATTAAGCAGGTGCAACAGAATGGATACCAGGTGATATGCAACCGGATTTAATCCAAAAAAGTGATATAAAAAAGCATACACAACCTGCTGATTAGGCCGGTAAAAATTACTACCGATGTAGGCTCCCTCAGTAACGCTTGTGGTAAAGATATCCGGGATGTTATCAAGTGACTGAATGAGTAAATTCTTCTCAATAAAGTGCTCATCATCAAATAACATTGGGCCATCAATCACGTTTACGTAACAGATAAGGGCAAATGCCAGTAATATTCCAAACACTAATAGTTTCCGTTCGGAAATCCTCGATAAAAATGTGGTCATGATCAAAGTCATATGGTTTTCAAAAATAAACTTTTTTTTGTTGTCAGGTGTAACACCTGACAAGCATGCATTTGGGGTTACGCCAGACAAGCATATTTAGGCTGTCAGGTGTAACACCTGACAGGCACACAACTTTTTTTTGTTGTCAGGTGTAACACCTGACATCCCCTGAACTCAAATATTTTGTTAATTTTGAAAAATAAAACCAACTCAAATGAAAATATCACCGTTACAAGCCATCTCCCCTGTTGACGGACGTTACAGGGATAAGACAGATATTCTGTGGAATTATTTTTCTGAAGCTGCCCTGATTCGCTACCGGGTGCTCGTGGAGGTTGAATATTTTATTGCCCTCTGTTCCATTCCGCTTGATCAATTAGACGGTTTTGATCACAACCTTTTTAATGATCTGAGAAACATCTATTTAAACTTCACTATTGATGATGCAGCTTCAGTAAAAGAGATAGAAAAAATTACGAACCATGACGTAAAAGCTGTGGAGTATTATGTTAAAGAGAAATTCAAAGAGTTAGAGCTGACACAATACATTGAATTTATTCACTTCGGCTTAACTTCCCAGGATATTAACAATACGGCCACTCCTCTTTCGGTTAAAGATGCTTTTCAGGATGTTTTACATCCTCTACTGGAAGAGCTGCTGGGTTTTCTGAAAAAATTGTCCATAGATTGGAAAGATATATCTATGCTCGCCAGAACACACGGACAGCCTGCCTCTCCTACCCTTCTCGGAAAAGAAATTTATGTTTTTGCTGAACGTCTGGAACAACAAATGAACCTGGTACAAACTATCCCTTTTTCGGCTAAGTTTGGAGGAGCTACCGGAAATTTCAATGCTCACCACATTGCCTATCCTTCGATTGACTGGTTTGGATTTGCCGATGCATTTGTCGGGGACATTCTTAACTTAAACCGTTTAAAAACAACAACTCAAATTGAGCATTATGATAATTTTGCTGCCTTTTGTGACAATCTCAAACGCATAAATACCATTCTCCTGGACCTCGACAGAGATATGTGGTCATATATTTCAATGGACTACTTCAAACAAAAAATAAAAAAAGGAGAAGTGGGCTCATCAGCCATGCCACACAAAGTAAATCCTATTGACTTTGAAAATTCGGAAGGAAATTTTGGCATTGCTAATGCGCTGTTTGAACATTTGTCTGCCAAGCTACCCATTTCCCGGTTACAAAGAGATCTTACCGACTCAACAGTGACGCGTAACATAGGTGTTCCCTTCGCTCATACAATTATTGGAATTAAATCGCTCATAAAAGGCTTGAATAAGTTAATCCTGAATGAAAAAAAGATCAGGGATGACCTGGAAAATAACTGGGCTGTTGTTGCAGAGGCTATTCAAACAATCCTGCGAAGAGAGAATTATCC
>JAGLWB010000335.1 GCA_023133655.1 Bacteroidales bacterium | reverse complement strand
GCCACCTGGAGGGTATCCAAAGGTTTAAGCAATTGTAGATAATCACGGTTAACAATATTTAAACTCAAAGTAGCTTCATCAAGCCACAAGGCCCTGTTAAAGAAATAATTCCTTAAGCGGATGCAAATGCCAATTGCAATCATTAATACAACCCAGTATTTATGTGGAATTGCATTAATTTTATTTTGCAACCAGGAATACGCACTTAGTAAAAAATTAAACAATTTAGTAAAACTCATTCTTGCTTTTTGATTACAGCAATAACGTGAGTACGCAAACAAGGAAAAAGAATATTAATAAAATTATAAAATCTCCCCAACCTTCTTCCTAATAGTGGGACAAGTGTAACCTTGCAAAATGTAATGTTAGCACCCGGAAAAAGTACTTTAATCTCTTTCCTGTTCACTCCTTTAACATCCGGATTTAGAGGATTGTTATAAATAAAGTCGTACCAGATAATAATTCCATTTGGCTTAATCAATTCATATATTTTTTGAGCAAGATTAATTTTGAATCTCTGATCAAGAATGGAAGTAAAAACTAAAGATTGGAGGATTATATCAAATGGTCCTATATTATTTAATTCAAGGGCGTTTCCCTCAATAATATGAATATCATTGTGTCTTTTTTTTATTGTTTCAATTCTATCAGGCATCAATTCATTTGCCCAAATATTTTCTGATTTAATTCCAAAACTTTTAAAAATGTTAATATTTTTCCCATCGCCTGCTCCGATTTCTAAAAATTTAACATCAGAGATCGTTCCACTAAACCGATTTTTAATAATTTCTTCATATCTTTTCTCCCTCTCCCTGTTTTTGTTTATTTCAAAGGAGAGATTTCCTTTCGTTGAAAAGGTAGATTTGTTTTTTTCTCTCTTCTCATATCGCCTTTTTATTTCGTCTATTTCATTCATTCACTAAATTGATTTTAGGTATTCGACAATGGCTTAAGTATCAAAAAATTGATTATACCAGCTAAATATCCGAAACCATAGCTTGAGTGAATCAGGAAAAAAATGATTGGTAATAATATTGTAAAAGTTGATTTTTTATGTTTAATGGCATAAACTAATGAACCCAATGCGCTGATTATCCAATATATCGTTAAAACTGATAAAGCAGGCAAAATTATATCTGGTTTAAGCACCAGTATCAATATCAGGCTCAATAGATATAAAACAAACAAAGGCGGAACAAGTTGTCGTAAAGTTGCAGGTTTTCCAATTTTAATATTTACCAAGGGTTTATAGCAACCAAATTGAAAGAACATTTTTATCATTTTACGTATCGTATCGCGAGCAAAATACTCAATTTTAATTCCAGGAATTAAAAATATCTTACCTCCGTTCTTTTTTATTCTGGCGTTAAACTCATCATCCTGATTCCGGATGAGTTCTTCATCAAATAACCCAATTCTATCGAAAAGCTCACGTTTAAAGCATCCATACGGAACTGTATCCACTTCCCTGATCTGGTTTGTCCCAATTCTATACCAGGCATCGCCGATACCAAACGGTGAAGAAGTGGCAACAGCTATTGCCCTGGCTATTATGCCTTCTCCGCCCGGCAGGGTTTCCCATAATCCCCCTACATTATCACAATCGAGTTCATTCAGGTAATGAACCAGAACCGATATGTAGTTATTGGGATATCTCGCATGTGCATCCATACGGATGATTATCTCGCCTTTTGAATGTTTAATTCCGGTATTCAATGCTGCAGGTGTTATCTTCCGCGGGTTATCCAATAATTTTATAAAAGGATGTTTTTCAAAATAATTTCGTACGATCTCACGAGTACCATCTTCACTCATACCATCTATAACCAGAATCTCAAGATCATGAAATGGATAGTCATTTTTCAAAACAGAATCAAGACATTGTCCAATATACTGTACTTCGTTTCTACAAGGAATAATAACAGATACCTTTTTCATCAGCTATTAAAAGATGAACCCGTTTTTTTTAGATACTTTGAATTGCTCTGGCAAGTGTTGAAACAACCATTTTGATCTGCTCTTCAGTAATGTCGTAAAAAACAGGTAGTGATATCTCACCTGAATATGCGCGAAAGGAAACAGGTACATCTTTAATATTGTACCCCAGATTTTTATATAAAGAGAACATAGGTAATGGTTGAAAATGAACATTTACCATGACACCTGACTCCTGGCATTTTTGGATCACACTATCTCTCTGAGCTTCAGTGAAATTTTTGATCCGCAAAGGATAAATATGGTATGCCGATGATCTATCAGATTCTTCATAGATTGGCAATTCAGACCAGTTATATTTTGATAATAATTCATTATATTTTTGGAATACCCATTTTAATTTTTTCAGTGTTTCAGAATTATAACGACCAATTTCCACTATGCCAATTGCTGCCAAGACATCTGTCATATTTGCTTTCATGCCAGGTACAACAACATCATATTTCCAGCCCCGCTCTATCGATTTTGCCAAAGCATCTTTGGTTTGACCATGCAAGGCATAAATCCTCATAAAATTATAAACACTTTTATTATCGAAAGGAGCCGGAAGATTTAGAGCAATTGCACCACCCTCTGCAGTAGTTAAATTTTT
>JAGLWB010000334.1 GCA_023133655.1 Bacteroidales bacterium | reverse complement strand
CCATCATTGTCGTATTTGAAGGTTTGTTTCCAAGCAATGCTTCCATCTGAATCATACCTGATCTCCTCAATTTTATCCCCATTATTATTGTATTTGTCGGGTGACATCCAATTAATGCCTCCAAATGAATCATACCTGATCTCCTCAATCATAATCCCATAATCGTCGTATTTGTATGTAGTTCTGATGCTTCCATCCATATAATACATTACTTTTTCAATCCTATTCCCATTATCGTCGAATGTGTAGGTTGATTTCTCTGGAAATCCCGCCATTAAAAAAAGTAGACGAAAATCACTCTCCTCAATCAAATTTCCCTTTTCGTCAAAACTATAAAGATGTATTGGTCCACCCTTACCCCTCTTGATTTTACCAGATTTAAAAACTGCAGAATATTTGCTTTCAACACATGACTTTATATTACCTTTTAAACCAAGTTTTTTAAAATTATTATTTTCATTTTTTCGTTGTTGATCCGAACAGCCAATTATTAGCAATATGCTAATAAAAACTAAAATTAATTTTTTCATAATATAATGTTTTATTCAACAAAAAAACAACAATAAATCCTGAATTACTGTTTCAGTTTTCAATGTCTAAATTTTTTGTAGCCAATTCTAAAGTAATGCCGGTAATGGGATCATTTTCTGCCATTAAATCCTTTTGTTTTGGAATGATGTTGGGTAAAAATTTTCCTACTATTAACAGATACTTATAGGGGTTTTCTTCTCTTATCTTTTCCAACAAATCTTTAATATTTCCAATCTCCCCCGATAAAACATGTATAAATAACTCCCTTACCTCTTTTGTGACCTTGTAAATTAATCCCTTACCAAGTGTCTGATCTTTGCATTTCGCTATTTAATTAAAACCAGCTATCATTTTTTTGGCTCTGGAATCTATTTGCTTAAAGTAATCATTATATTTCTCATATTCTTTATTCTTTTTTCTATACGTTCCTGTTGGATAAAAATTTTCAATTGGTTCTTCATAACGGATAGTTTGATTACTGGTATTGACAATCCACCTAAAGGCAAAACCCGTTAAAGTAATTTTTGCCCGTTCTTCTTTAAATTCAATCTTTAACAGGGAATGTACTTGACTTTGGTCATAAAACCCGAAAAACCAACTCCCAATTTTATGGGAAACTATAAAATACCCCTTTAGTATCATTATTCCCTCCTTTTTATCCTCGTATTGAATTACATCCCTTACTGATACATACTGTTGAGCTGCCCATGTTTTTGCCTTTAAAAAAAGTTTTTCTTTAGTATATCCAGGAAATTTAAATACTTCAGTATAAGTTATTAGTTGGGAAATACTATCGACCGGGAATTCCATTTCATCAGCATATTTAACCCCCTCAACAAAACTATAAATAAATTGTTGCTCTGTGCCATAACGCTTCACCCAATAACCCCGGTCATCTTCCCGGAGTATTTTGCAATATATTTTTTCTCCATGAATAGTATAGATAATATCCATGTCTTTTAGACCCTTAAGTTCTTGAGAAAAAAGGTAAATCGGAGATGCAATTATTGAAAAAACAAAAATTGCGAAAATGAATTTAAATTTTATTGTTTTCATAATAACGGTTTTAATATTTCCTCAAATTTAATAAAATAGTTTTAAATATACAATACGAATGAATGTCAATTCGTTGAGATATAAAGTCTAATGAATTCCAAATAGATTTAACCGGATACAGAAAAGGGCTGTATATAATAAAAACCCAAACCAGGGGAAATTTGTTCTACGGTAAAATAATAGTGCAGTAAGGATTAATAATTTTTACACATCGGTAGTTACAAGATCCAGTTGACGGTTGACGGTTGACGGTTGACAGTAACTTCGTACCACCTAACAACCATTCACTTGCATTTCATCTAATTATGTTGTATATTAAGCCGATAGAATGGAATGGCATTTTTTATTTAATCTAACCCGGGATTTTAACCTATATCATTCCCTCAAAAACATGAACCATGAAAAATATCAACACATTAATCATTGCGATCGCAATAGCTGCTACCTCCTTCGCACAAGCCCCACAAGCCTTCAAATACCAGGCAATAGCTCGTGATGAGGCTGGGAATATACTGATAAACAATTCTATCGGTCTTAGGATTAGTATGGTTAAAGGCAACAAAGATGGAAATGCAAAGTATGTTGAAACCCACAAAGTGAAATCTAACCCCTTTGGCATGATCAATCTTGTGATTGGTAAGGGAGAGGTAGTAAAAGGAGATTTTGCCGACATCAACTGGGGAGAAGAGAGCTACTTTGTTAAGATGGAAATGGATATAACCGGAGGAACTGACTATAAAGAGATGGGAACTTCCCAGCTATTCGCGGTTCCTTATGCGTTGTATGCTGAACAGGCAGGGAAGATTGCTGAAAATGAAAGTGGTACCGCTACATCCCAACCTCAAACTGTTAAATCCAAAAGTTCAGCCAATAACTCCGGGAGGAACAGAAACGGAACCCCTAACACCAAATTCCCTGCTGATACCAGTAGTTATTTGAATGTCAATGCCGGATATGTGGGCATTGGAACGACCGATCCCCAGGAAAAGCTGGAGGTGACCGGCAACATCAAAGCAAACCACATGATTTTGGCAGACGCAAATGGAAATCAATGGGAGATCGATAGACACAACCGGAACTATGCATCTGGCAGATAAATTTATTGAGTGTGGCGATTCATTGTATGATTACCGTGACGGGCAATACTATCAAACCGTACTGATAGGAACACAATGCTGGATGGCTGAGAATATAAATATTGGAACAAGGATTGACGGAACCTCAAATCAAACGGACAATTTACTTATAGAGAAGTATTGTTTCAATGATGTAGAAGACAGTTGTGATGTTTATGGTGCCCTATACCAATGGAATGAGATGATGCAGTATGTGTTGGATACAGGTGCACAAGGTATTTGTCCGCCAACTGATGGATGGCAATATCCCCAGTGATGGGGAGTGGACTGCCCTGGTAAACTATTTGGGTGGTAACGACGTAGCAGGTGGAAAGATGAAGTCTACAGGCACTATTGAGGCCGGGACGGGTCTTTGGTATTCGCCCAACACCGGTGCAACAAACGAGACCGGTTTCACAGGTTTGCCTGGCGGCATCCGCAGGTACAACGATGGCTATTTTTTCCAACACGGTGATGTTGGCCATTTCTGGTCGTCTACGCAGGGCAGTGTCCCGAGTGCGTGGAGCCGACGCCTGAACTACGGTAACGCCGTTCTGTACCGGTATAGCGATTACAATAGGAACAGCGGTTTTTCGGTGCGGTGCTTAAAGGACTGAGTGCGCCCGGAAGTCCACAAAATGCCCGGGGAAAGAAACGTGATTTAATATTAGAATACTCAAAGTACCCCGGTAATTATCGGGGCAAAGGCCCTCAAAGGATCCCACTTGTGTTCCTTTGTGTCCGCCAGCTGGCGGATCGAGCGACTTCGTGGGTAAATAAAATTTCATTTTTGAATAATGATTTTTTTGGTCAATGAATGATTTTCTGTGCGTATTTTACAGAGATAAACCCCACTTTGCAAATGGCTTACATCAAACTCCAACTGATCTGTATTTGACTTTCCTTCAAACAAAACCGCCACCCGTTTCCCGAACAGATCAATTAATTCTATTTTACAACTTTGAACTTTAAACGTTGAACTTTGAACCTTGAACATCCTCTTTGCCGGGTTTGGATAAATTTCAAAATCAAATCCCCCCTGTTCATATTCGCCAATACCACTCACACCCGTTGTAAATTGCCAGGCCTCACTCCAGTCGCTACTGCCTGCAGGGTTTTCAGCTTTAACCTTCCAATAATATGCGGTTTCGGGTTCAAGGGTGATTAAGAATGTTGTTTCTTTTAGCCCTGCTGTGTCAACAACCAGATTGGCAAAGCTTTCATCATAAGCAACCTGCAGGTGGTAACGGTCGGGGATGGCCGTTTGCTGCCAGCTTATTTCGGGGTTCAAATCAATGTTAGTGCTGTTGTTGGAAGGGAATATTAATTCAGGGATGGCCGGGAATGTTATAAAATTTCCAATATCGATGACCAGATTTTGACTTCCGTTTTCGATCAGTATATCATAAGCCAGTATCTCTTCCAATGTCTCATGGTCCCATAAGTTGTAACGAGCAAAAATGGTATCAGGTTCCACAGGGTTGTAACTCACAACCATATCGTAATAACCATTGTTTTGCAATGTGTTGCGGCCTTCCCCGTTTTTATCACCACCACCTAAATCTACCGGGTAGTGAATTACTATTCCAGCACTGTCGTTTTCAATAATGGTGTTGTTTTGGATTGGTCCTGCCAAACCGTGAGCAATTAATCCATGTCCTCTGCAATCCGTTATCAGGTTATTTTGAACCTTTTCAGCCCCGTTGCTGTAGAAACCGGTATGTGCCTTGGTGATAGTATTGTTTTCGAACAATGTGGCCCCACTGCTGCTGCTGTAGCCAATATATCCTCCTGTAATAGTATTGTCCGTTATTACACCATAACCGGCTTTTGTATTGATACCTGCAGTTTGATCAAGCGGAATGCCGTTGTTCAGAGTAAGTGTATTTCCTATTATATTGGTAGGGCCTCCACTTTTCAAATCCATACCAGTGCCCGGCCCCAAGATATTGATGGTATTGTTTTTAATGGTGATGGAAGTTGAATTGGCTTCGATAGCAGCATCGTACGGATCTTTTGCCCCGTACCTGTTAATTACGTTGCCTTCAATAATATGTGCTTCCACCCCATCTGGCGCTCCTCCCGAATCACTAATTCCCCCATTCAGGAAATGATTGTTTCTGATGGTCATATAGTTGTTACCGCTTGTATTTATTACAGATCCTTCAATCGTGCAATCTTCTACAATAAAGGCATAGCCCCCACCGGAGGAATAACCCACACCGCCAATGTGACAACCTTTTACTTTTACAGTGGCTGATCCATCGCCCATAGAAAGTGTCATTTCCGGGCATGTGAGGCTGGTAATTTCCGTATATTCTTCCATGGCCAGATCAGCATTTCGGAATGGGATATGAATAATGGTATTAGCCGAATCTTCTCCGGCAATGATCAATCCGTCTTTTAAGTACAGTTCAGTCAAAGGTGTTTCCAGGTATTCTCCGTTGAAAATGAAAACAGAATCACCCGCAACAGCGGCATCAATTCCTTCGGCAACAGTATTAAATGGATGCTCCAGGCTGCCATCTTCCATTCCGCTCTGGTTACTGGCATCCACATAGATGGTATTTACCATATTGCTGCCACCGTGCGTTGTATGGATGATAGTTCCTCCTTCGCCTACTACCCAGCCTTTGCTGGCATCAACAAAGCAAATCGAAGTTAAAAAGTTGGTAGCCACTTCGCTTACCTGGACAAACCAGGTGACACCACCATCAATTGTATGGAGAATTGTTCCTGCATCGCCTACTGCCCAGCCTTTCTCGGCATCAACAAAATAAATATCATTCAGGGTTTCGTCGGTACCGCTTTCTACTTCCTGCCAGTTTGCACCCCCATCGGTTGTGCGCAAAATACTTCCATAAATTCCTGCTATCCAGCCATGCATTTCATCCACAAAAAACAGAGATGCAAAGCGATAACCCTGTGATGCATTCACATTAATCCATTCCCAGTTTGCACCCCCATCGGTTGTTTTAATAACTGATGAATCGAGCCCAACCGCCCAGCCTTTATTCTGGTTAATAAAAAACACATCATGCAATGGATTTCCTGAAGGGTTTACTTGCTCCGTCCAGGTAATTCCACCATTTGAAGTGTGGATTATTTCGCCCCAATTGTCTCTGCTCACTATCCATCCATTGTTTTCATCTGTAAAGCAAACGGAAGTCAAAAGGCCACCAATAGGACCTGTTTGTGTTCCCCAGCTAGCTCCACCATTGGTTGTGAATTTAATTAAGCCATCTTTGCCCACAGCCCAACCTTTATTTTCGTTGATGAAAACCATATCATTGAGAGGAGTAGTAAGGTTTAATTGTTCATTCCATGTTTCACCACCATCTGTGGTATGCAGAATAATGCCATCCGTCGTGCCTCCCCAGCCGGGGTCGCCACCCGCAGCCCAGCCTGTGTTTTCATCCACGAATTCAACTGACTGTAAGAAAAGCATTGTACCTTCATTCTGGAGTACAAATTCGGTTTCTACACCCGAATTTTTTAATATAACGCCATAATGGCCTACTGCCCAGATATGGTCATAGCCCCAATGGTCTTCTACATCATATAGTGTTGTATTAGTATTTGTGATGGGATGCGACCAACTTTCTCCATAATCGAGGGTTTCCAATATTATTCCATCGCCACCTGCAGCATATGCACCGTTTAATCCCACATTGATTACATCATACAGATTATAACCCGCTTCTTCGTGTTCAATTTCCCAGGTGAGGCCCTTGTCATCAGTATGCATTATCAGGCCTTGTTGCCCGCTTACCCGGATATTTTCAAAAGTGCCGACATCTATTGAGAATAAATCCCAGCTAGTGGGTGTAGGTACGTAACTCCAGGAAACCCCAAGATTATATGTGTACAAAACAAACCCGTCTGGCCCGACGGCCCAGGCCTCTGTACATTCGATGTTATGCAGAGAATTCAGGTCATAGTTAAAAGTGACATTCTGTGTTTCCCAGGTAACAGCCATGTCGTCAGACCGGAGAACAGTGCCCTCATCCCCGGCTACCCACGGACAACCATTAATGTTAGATGTGACTGCATTAAGGTTTACAGTGGTGTTGCTGGTTTGTTGGGTTATTTCAAAACTATCAGGATGCTCCATTACAAATAAGATTAGTCCATTATCACCAACAATAAATGTCATCAGATCGTCGTGCATGTAAACCGAGTTAAGGTTTTCGGTTGTCCCAAGGTCAACAATTTCCCAGGTGCTTCCACCATCGGTTGTATGAACTGCGGTCCCTGATGGGCCAACAGCCCAGCCATAGTTATGTACAAAGCTGATGCTATGAAGCGGATTCCCTTGTGGATAAGGGTTTTGCCAGAACCAACCGGTTTGTGATTGAATAGTAGATACAAGAAACAAAAGAACAAGAAGAGAGGTTAATTTTTTCATGATAGTAGGTTTTTGTGTTAGCCAACGTACAATATACAGTATGGTATAAATAGACTGGTAATATACAAAATAAAAAGGATAAAATCAATCGCGTATTTCTATAACGCTGAGTACATGGTTTTTAGAAAGTTCCCCATGTGTTCACTGCTTTGCGCTTTTATAAGCAATTTCTTTGCAATGATTTTCGATTTAAAATGTAGCCTGCAAGATCAACGTGTTAATTTTTTTCATTTATACCTCCTGTTTTGATATTTAGCATTATATTTAATCGGTAAAACACACATATCTTTATTAACTGCTTAAAACGATGTTACAACTAAAAATTTTTCCCATTGCCTTCCGGAATGCCTCTGAAAAAATATTTTATACCGGGAAAGAAGAACTTACTAAACGTACTGATGTGAGATCAATCTTATATACAGATTTCGAACCCGATGTTCTCTATTTCCTTTCCGGAGGATCGGAGGCTGAAGCCATAACAAAACTCGATAAAACCAAATTCCAGGTTTTAGCCGCATTTGGCAAAAATAATGCCTATGCCTCAGCAACCGAGGTTCAGGCGTACTGCCACCAGAATGGATACAATACAATGCTTCTTTCTCTTGATCAACCGGAATCCATTAAGATACTTCAGCGCCTATATCAGGTAAAAAACGGACTCCAACAGTTGAACAACCAACGCCTTGGCCTGATTGGAAAAGTGTCGGAATGGCTGGTGGCTTCTTCGATAGAACCTGAAATCCTTAAAGAGAAGCTTGGCATTACATTAAAAAAAATCCCATGGGAAGAGGTTGGTAATTATGAAAATTATCCTTCATCAGCCGAATTTATTGAAAAGTTCGATCGGGGCAATTTTTTGAGCCTTCAGGCGGCAAGCCAGGTTTCGGAGTTGTTAAAAGATGTTATTTTAAAATGCCGGCTTGATGCTGTAACAGTTGAATGCTTTTCGTTGGTGCAAAAAAACCCGGTCACCGCTTGCCTGGCCCTGTCTGATTTGAATGATCTGAATATTCCAGCGGGTTGCGAAGGCGACCTGTCGAGCATTGCAGGAATGATGCTTGCCAGGGAGATCACAGGGAAAATACCGTGGATGGCAAATATTGCCGGCATTAAACATGATAAAGTGCTTTTTGCTCACTGCACAGCAGCCACAAACCAATTAGCCGATTTTTCTATTCAAACACATTTTGAGACGAATAAAGGGACGGCTCTTCAGGGTTATATGGAGAATGATACTATCACCCTTTTCAGGTTGGACAATCAACTAAAAAAAATTTTCATATCAGAAGGAAAAATTGTTGATAGACCCACCTTACCTTATGCCTGCCGAACGCAGATTGAAGTACAGATGCCTGCTCAATCCCTTGACATCCTGCAAAATCAGCCGTTGGGAAACCACCATCTTATTTTACAGGGGAATTGGATTGACTTACTATCTCTAACCGCCCGGGTTTTAAGTTTGGAGGTGAGTCCTGATATTCACTGACGCATGATTAATTCGTCGAAGAGAACTTAAATACCTTCGGCTTCACTAGCCTTTCAAAGTCTTTGTATGACATCCGGATCAATTCGGTATGAAACCCTGCATTAAAGGCAATTTCTTCATCTTCAGCCAGACTTTGTGCAACAAAAACATCCATTCCGTAAAGATTTCCAAAAGGCGGCATTGCGCCAATATCACACTGAGGGAAAATATCCCTGAACTCTTCTTCAGTAGAGAGTTCAACTTTTTGCGCCTTGGTAACTTTCTTCAATAAATCGAAATCCACTTTGTAGGATGCGGGCAGGACTGCCATAGCCATCTTACCATCGATTATTACCATTACTGTTTTGGCTAATTCCTTTCCCGGAATATGAGCGCTCGCTGCAATTTTCTGGGCTGTGAAAGCCTTTGAGTGACTTATTGTTACATACTCGACCTCGTGGCTATCCAAAAATTCTTTTAATTTTTTTATTGGCATAATGGTCTTCTTTGTTTGTGGGTAAATAAAATAGCTTTAAAATTCTTTGTAAATATACAACAAAAAGGCGGAAAAGTCAAATTGTTTTATAATATCCGAATTGATGATGGAGTAGCCCGTTCTGAATTTTGTTCACTTTTTCTGTAAACCTATTTCAGAACAAGACAAGTTGACAGTTGACAGTCGGCAGTATGCAGTCGCCAGGTTCTGTTGTTAGGGCTAGAAATTATTGCCAATTGGTTCAATATTTAATTTTCAAAGTGCGGTCCACCTATAGGTGCCGGCCAAAAAACAAAAAACAAAAAACAAAAAACAGGACCGTCGAAAAAAAAGATTTTCGAAATAAAAATAGAAAATGGATTCAAACTTTTATATCTTGTAAATCTATATTATTGATTTATCATTAATACAATTTTAATTAAACAGCCCTAACAGTAAAACATTTAAAGATCAATATAAAATGAAAAAAATTACAACATCCTTAACATTGATGATTGTTATTACATCAATTATCTATTCTCAAACCCCACAGGCAATTGATTATCAGGCTATTGTCAGAGATACGACCGGAGCTATCCTTAACAGTTCGAATGTAGGTGTCCGTGTCAGCATTTTACAGGAAAGTGCTTTCGGTACTGCGGTTTATGTGGAGTCTCACAATGTTACAACCAGCCAGTTTGGGCATGATCAATCTGGCCATTGGAACAGGACCCTGATCTAAGAAACAACCTTCAGGGTTGATCACTGTGGTGCTTAGTTTGTAATTTGGCGTTATGTTAACAAAAATGCATGAAATTCATTTAAAAACCCGCTACCATCATACAATAACTCTTCTATAATTTGTAAACATTAACAAAAAAAGGTAATATTACAAACCTAAATCCTAATTAATTGCATAATTACTATGAAAACGAAATCATTTTTTTTAAGCAATCTTTTAGGAATTACCGTTCTGTTAGTTTTAATATTTTCAATTTCAACTAACCAGGCTCAAAGTTGGAAAAATTTAAAGAAAAAAGTTAACGAAACTATTGAAAAAGTTAAAAATGATCCGCAAGTCAAAAAAATAACTAAAAAATTGGACCCCACAGATTATATTGTTAAACAAATAAATAAAAATACTAACCTTGACAATTACTATTACAACATAACCAGTAAATTTAAACAGATTGATTACTACCTGGATCAAAACACTACACTTGACAATTTCCAGCCCGGCTTGTATCAAAAATCATTTATTAAGGCTAAATATACACCGGAAGCGGGAAAGATGTTGATGTATGACAACTCTCTAATTTACAATATTCCTGTGAGTATTGACAATCAAAAATTCAATCTTTTCCAATCAAACGACCAGGCTTTATATATTGAATCCATTGATAAAAGCTCTTCCCCGGTTGGTGAAAAATTAGAAAATATCATATTAATCTCATATTACACCCCCCAAATTAGCACCTTGAACTCATCTTTTTTGAAAAACCTGAAGGGATTTTCAAACGCACAAGCAGAAACATATGGAGCTTTGCTAATTTTTTATGATAAGACTGTACAAAGTTTTGATACGCTGCTAAATCTTAGCTATGCAGGGGTTAGCGCAAACGATGTTTTGAGCTCATACTTCAAACTAATGAAATTAGGTTACTCCTATAGTGGCTTTGAAACCAAGATTAGAAATTTCAGGGATGAGTTAAAAACTTTCCAACGCTTATCCTTGGAGGTAAACCAAAGTGCTGGAGATATTCTCTCAACAATGAATAAAATGAAAAACAATCAAAATTTATCTGTAGCTGAAATTAATTATTCAATTCAAGGCTTCAAGAAAATAGCTCAAAATACAAATATCCTGACAGATGAAATACACGAGAAGTATGAATCTTTTAAGAATGTACAGAAACAGTTTGCCCGATTATCGAATTTCTACGGTATTTTCTTTATTGAATCAATAGGGAGACTTTATGGAAAACTTGGTGACTATATATTGAAAATTGAAAATAAAACAAGAGATTATTCAAACCAACTCAACTCATTTGTGAATGAAATTGAGACTGCTTCAGCGGATATGTATGATGCATCGTATAAAAAATTAACTGAAAATATGCTGAAACAATATCAGTCTGAACATGATATAGTTAATAACCTAACGACATTGAATAATGATATTTTAGAGGCTAAATGGTACAAA
>JAGLWB010000333.1 GCA_023133655.1 Bacteroidales bacterium | reverse complement strand
AGGTACCATCAGGTCCAGATACAGTGTTAGTGATAGTAGAGTTGGCATAAAAATAGAGCCGGATTGCAGCGCCCACAATAGGATATTGCACCGCTCCATAGGATAAAACAGTCCCTTGAACCTTACCCCTATCGCCTGAAGAAGCATTGGCTATGAGAGGACTAAAAAGGAGACTGATAATAAAAATACCAAATATTATTAACCTTTTCATATGATTTTTTTTTCAATACAAATAAGGCTTTAAAGGTACAGAATTATTGAGCGAAAGTCAACTTATATTTATTTTACCGCTTCACACCCAATGATGTTGACGATTTAATCGGAGTAAGGGAAGTTTACTGATATCAGATAAAAGATAAATGATACAAGATATCAGATATCAATATCATTTATCCTTTATCATTTATCTCATGATTATTACCTTTTCAACCACTGACTTTCCATTTCCCAAAATACATTGTATAACATAAAGCCTTCCGGTAGATTCAACCTCCAAGTGCAACGATTAAGTCAAAATTACTCAAATAAACCTTTAAAGGAGAATTGTACTTTCAATTTTTAAGGTATCTTTGCACCCGCAATTATAGCAGATACCACATGTTAGAAAAATTAGAAGCTATATATCATCGTTACCAGGAGATTGAAGAGAAAATGAACGATCCTTCAGTTATTTCTGATATGAAGTTATTTATCAAACTTAGCAAAGATTATAAAGAGCTTCAGCCGGTAATTGATGCGTATAAACGATACTCCAGCATTCTTAATAATATCAGGTCGGCAAAGGAATTACTTTACAGCGAAAAAGATGAGGATTTTAAAGCAATGGCCAAGGAAGAGCTGATTGAATTGGCTTCAGATAAAAATGAACTTGAGGAAGAGATCAAGGTCCTTCTTATACCCAAAGATCCTGAAGATAGCAGGAATGCCATTATCGAAATCCGTGCCGGTACCGGTGGCGATGAGGCCGGTATTTTTGCGGGTGACCTTTACCGGATGTACATCAGATATTGTGAAGACCAGAAATGGAAATTAGAACCAATTGACGTTACCGAAGGAACAATTGGTGGGTTCAAAGAGATCATCTTTAAAGTTATCGGGCAAAATGTTTTCGGGCAGCTTAAATATGAGTCAGGTGTACATCGTGTTCAACGTGTACCTGTCACCGAAACGCAAGGTCGTGTTCATACTTCTGCTGCCACAGTAGCCGTTCTGCCCGAAGCAGAAGCTTTTGATGTTGAATTAAAACAGGAAGACATCAGAAAAGATACGTATTGCTCTTCCGGCCCGGGCGGGCAGTCGGTTAACACTACGTACTCAGCTGTCAGACTAACGCACGTTCCAACCGGTATAGTGGTAACCTGCCAGGATCAGAAATCTCAGCTTAAAAACCTTGATAAGGCAATGGGCGTGCTTCGGAGCAGGATCTACGAACTGGAATACCAGAAACACATGGATGAAATCTCCTCCCGGAGGAAAACTATGGTCTCCACCGGCGACAGATCAGCAAAAATCAGAACTTATAACTATCCGCAAGGAAGAGTGACAGACCACCGTATCAACTTTACTATGTACAACTTACAAAGTGTTTTGAATGGTGATATTCAGGAACTTATTGACAAACTCCAGATAGCTGAGAATGCAGAACGTTTGAAAGACGCAGTAAGCGGTTAATAAAATAATTTTCAAATGACCTTTTTCCAGATTTTCGAGCAAATACAACGTAAACATTCATTCCTTTGTATTGGCCTTGACACGGACCTGAAGAAAATCCCTCAACATTTGCTTACTTTTGATGACCCTGCTTTTGAATTTAACAAACAGATCGTCGATGCCACACACGATCTGGCAATAGCCTATAAACCAAACCTTGCGTTTTATGAAAACCGGGGCGTTACCGGGTGGCAAACTCTTGAAAAAACAGCAAGATACATTAAAAAAAAAGATGAAAACCTCTTTCTAATTGCTGATGCCAAACGTGGTGATATCAGCAATACTTCCGGGCAATATGCAGCTGCCTTTTTTGAGGCCCTGCCTTTCGATGCAATAACGGTTGCACCTTACATGGGAGAAGATTCTATTGCTCCTTTTCTTTCTTACCCCGGTAAATGGGTGATCTTGCTGGCGCTTACATCAAACAAGGGTGCGATGGACTTTCAATTAACCGAAGATCATACCGGTTCTAAACTGTATGAAATAGTCCTAAAAAAATCACAGGATTGGGGCAGCAAAGATAACATGATGTATGTTGTAGGTGCCACCCAGGCAGAGATGCTGCATGATATCCGTAAAATAATCCCTGATCACTTCTTGCTTGTTCCGGGCATCGGGGCACAAGGTGGAAGCCTTGAAGATGTTGCCAGGTATGGGATGAACAGCAATTGTGGCCTGATCGTCAATTCATCCCGTGGGATAATCTACGCCTCTAACGGGGTAGATTTTGCTGAAAAAGCCAGGGAAGAGGTGATGATACTTCAGGAACAGATGAAAGTTATCTTGAAGAAGTAGCCAGTAGCCGGTAGCCGGTAGGCAGTAGCCAGTAGAGTAACTCTATACCCCTTCAATAACTGTCGTCCACCCATATGGATCTGGTTCTTCACCATGTTGAATTGCAGTGAGTTTTTTATAGAGCTTTTCAGAAACTGGCCCCGCTTTCCCTTCTTCTCCAAACTTATATGTTTTTCCTGTTTCGCGATCGTGGATAACTCCGATAGGTGTAATAACAGCGGCTGTACCACAAGCACCGGCTTCCTCAAATTCTTCCAACTCTTCAATGAGTACCGGTCTCCGTTCCACTTTCATTCCCATGTCTTCAGCTAACTGCCTTAAGCTCATATTAATGATTGAAGGCAAAATAGTTTCAGAATCAGGTGTGACGTATGTATTTCCTTTGATACCGAAAAAATTAGCAGGCCCGGCTTCATCAATATATTTATTTTCTTTTGAATCGATAAATAATACTGAAGAATAACCTTCAACAACTGCTCTGTTAGCAGCTATCAGGCTGGCAGCATAATTTCCGCCGACTTTAATATGTCCGGTACCATGTGGAGCAGTTCTATCGTAGTCTCTTACAAGCTGTATTTTAACAGGCTTGAACCCATTCTTATAAAAATAGGGGCCGACAGGAGCAACAAAGACCACGAAAAGGTACTCATCGGCTGGTTTCACTCCTACTTGTGGACCTGACCCAATAAGCAACGGGCGCAGATATAATGCCGCACCCGTGCCATATGGAGGAATATATTTCTTGTTTAAATGGATCACTTTAAAAATAGCCTCTTTGAATTTTTCGGTTGGAACAGGTTCCATCATAATACCTTCAGCAGAACGTCGTATACGCTTTGCATTCTCTTCCCAGCGTAATATCCGGGCTTTACCGTCAATTCCTCTAAAAACTTTCATGCCTTCAAAAGCCTCTTGTCCATAATGGAGCGCTGTAGCCGCCATATGGACGTTAATGTGCTCTGAGGAAGAAATCTCCAGTTCGCCCCATTCTCCATTCCGAAAATAACAACGCACATTATAATCGGTCTTAAAATAACCAAAAGGTAAGCTACTCCAGTCTATATTCATAACATATATAATTTAATACATTTATTAACCATCATTTCTTTACAAAAATAAAAAAATTGTTGAAATTATTGATTAATCCTAAGAGAATTTTTTATAATATTTTGATTATTTTAGAGCCATAATTAATAAAATGAACATTCTCCTCTCAGTTGATCTAGGTGTTAAAACAGGTATGGCTCTTTATACATCGGAACCACGGCTAATCTGGTACAGGTCGAAGAATTATGGAAACAAAAACCGCCTAAAGGCAGATGTCAGGAACATCCTCGTCAACCATCAAAACCTTTCATACATAATCATTGAGGGCGGTGGTGATCTGGCTAAGCTTTGGAAAAATGAAGCAGTGAAACGGAACATTGAAGTTATACAAATACATGCAGAGGAATGGAGAAAAGAGGTGTTTCATCAGAATCAAATGAAAAACGGACTAAAAGCTAAACAATCAGCTATTAGCCTTGCAAAGAAGGTTATAAAGGAAACAAACGGGCCAAAGCCCACCTCAATGGTTCATGATGCTGCCGAAGCAATACTCATAGGGTACTGGGGAATGAAGCGGGTTGGATGGATATCAGGCGAGAGACCTATGATATCCGAATAACGATATTCGATATTCGAAATGTTGGCATTAACACGGCCTCGCGATGGTGCGGAGCGAGAAGAGATCCGCCATTTTGTCAGCCCTCCCCTATTGGCATATGCTTTGATTGTTGAAAATTATTAATCGCAAACCTTATTCTTTAATTTATAAAATCAAATTACGATGCGCAAAGGAACAATAGATGTAAAAACTGAAAATATATTTCCGATCATAAAAAAATTCCTCTATTCTGATCATGAAATATTCTTACGCGAGCTTGTATCAAATGCAGTTGATGCTACTCAAAAGCTGAAAATTATTGCCTCTCTTGGAAAATACAAGGAAGAGCTTGGTGATCTCACCATCCAGATCGTCCTGGACAAAAAAGCGGGTACATTGTCAGTAATTGATAAAGGTATCGGAATGACAGCCGATGAAATAGAAAAGTATATCGCCCAGATTGCTTTCTCAAGCGCAGAAGACTTTGTGAAAAAATACAAAGGAAAAAGTGAACAGGAAACCAAAGCCCTCATTGGCCATTTCGGACTTGGTTTTTACTCATCGTTTATGGTTGCAGATAAAGTTGAGATACTGACCAAAACATATAAAAAAGGAGGACCTACAAAATCTATCAAATGGGAATGTGATGGCAGCCCTGAATATACTATCGACGAAACAGATAAAAAAGAGAGAGGAACAGAAGTTGTCCTGCATTTCGCTGATGACTCAAAAGAATTCCTTGAAGAATACAGAATCCTTGAGTTACTGAAAAAATACAGCAGGTTCCTTCCTGTTCCCATTCAATTCGGAACTGAGAAAACCTATGAAAAAGTTGAGGGTGAAAAGGATGAAAATGGTAATGATAAACAAATAGAGGTTGAAAAGCCAAGGATCATCAATAATACCAACCCTGCCTGGAGACGCAAACCTGCAGAGCTGAAAGACGAGGACTATAAAAATTTTTACAGGGAATTATATCCCATGACATTCGACGAACCACTTTTCCAAATCCACCTGAATGTTGATTATCCCTTTAACCTGACCGGGATTCTGTACTTCCCGAAAGTGAAAAACTACCTCGAAGTAAGGAAAGATAAAATTCAATTGTATAGCAACCAGGTATTTATTACAGATTCTGTTGAAGGAATAGTCCCTGATTTCCTGACCCTGCTTCACGGGGTACTTGATTCTCCTGATATCCCATTGAACGTTTCACGGAGTTTTTTGCAAAGTGATGCCAATGTTAAAAAGATATCCAGTCACATCATGAAAAAAGTGGCTGATAAGCTGGAAGAGTTGTTTAAGAAGGATAAGGAAGGGTTTGAAAAAAAATGGGAAGATATTCAAATATTTATTGAATATGGCATGATCTCAGAAGAAAAATTCTATGAAAGAGCTGAAAAGTTTGCATTATTCAAAAACACTGATGGGAAATTCTTTACATTTAAGGATTACAAAAAACATATTAAAGATAATCAAACTAATAAGGATAAAAAGCTGGTTTATCTGTATACGACCAATGCTGATGAGCAGCATAGCTATATTCAAAATGCCAGGGATAAAGGGTATGATGTACTCGCTTTTGAAGGCCCGCTGCATAACCATTTTATCAATGCCCTGGAACAAAAGTTTGAAAATGCTCAATTTACGCGCGTTGATGCAGATGTAATTGATAAATTGATTGCAAAAGAGGATGAGCAGCCATCAAAACTTTCGGAGAAAGAACAGGAACGGCTTAAAGAGATCATTGAAAAAAATGTTAATAAAGAAAAGTTTATTGTTGTTTTTGAGAGCCTGAGCGAAACCGAACTCCCTGTGATAATAACTCAACCTGAATTTATGCGCCGGATGAGAGATATGTCAAAACTGGGCGGTGGCGACATGTCATACTTCGGAAATATGCCCGAAACTTATAACCTGGTCATAAACACGAATCACCAGATGATTGGTCAGATACTTGAAACAAAAACCGAGAAAAAACAGACCAGGCTCATCAAACAACTTACAGATCTTGCACTGCTCTCACAGAACCTTCTTAAAGGTGAAGAGCTGACAACGTTTATTAAGAGGAGTGTGGAGATTATTAAGTAGGCAGTAGGCGGTAGGCGGTAGCCGGGATGGACAGGAGACAGGAGACAGGAGACAGGAGACAGGAATCAGGAAACGGGAGACTGCGGACTGCGGACTGGAGACTGGAGACTGGAGACTGGGTTAGGCAATTGAACCATAAATCAATCCGCTGATTGTTGCCATAATTGATACTAAAATCACATAAACAACAGTTTTTTGAGTTCCGATTACGCTCCTGATAACCAACATATTCGGAAGCGATAATGCTGGCCCGGCCAGAAGCAAAGCCAGTGCAGGCCCCTGCCCCATCCCGTTATTTAATAGTCCCTGGATGATTGGGATTTCGGTCAACGTTGCAAAATACATGAATGCTCCAAAAATGGATGCGAAAAAGTTGGAGAATAAAGAATTTCCACCAACCAGGGCAGAAATCCACTCATTTGGGATTATGCCTTCCCCATTAGCTGTTCCCAGTAAAAATCCGGCAATTAACACACCTGCTGCCAGCAAAGGCATTATTTGTTTCGTAAACCCCCAGGTTTCATACAGCCACTCACGTGGCTCGCCTGGTGTAGCCATGGTCAGAATGGTTAAACCCAATACAGCAATAACAAAAGGAATGACCGGTTGTCCGGGAAAAATAAAGGCCGTTATAACAACTGGAACCGCTGCCAATACTACATATAAAGGTTTCAATCCCAGTATCTTAATCAAAGAATAAACAAACATCAATCCAAAAAATGCTGTGATGTGCCATTTATGCGCCCATACCCAAAACATAAACCCTTCGGTAGTATCAGGTTTACCCCAATTAACAAAAACAAGGATAAGTACCAACACAAAAAAATGAAATACTGTTTTCCACACAGGCCGTTCTTCTTTAATATCAGGAAAATCCATTTTGTCGGCTCGTTCCTTCTCTTCTTTCCTATAAAGAAGTGACATAATAATACCGATCACGATGCTAAAAACCACAGCTCCGATTATCCTGGCCAGTCCAAGATCAAAACCCAGAATTCGAGCAGTAAGTATTATAGCCAGGATATTGATTGCCGGCCCGGAATATAAAAATGCAATAGCCGGGCCAAGGCCGGCACCACGTTTATGAATGCTCGAAAACAGAGGCAAAATAGTACAGCTGCAAACAGCAAGGATTGTTCCTGATAATGAAGCCACCAGGTATGCTTTCCATTTGGCAGCTTTCGCCCCGAAATATTTTATTACAGCGCCCTGGCTCACAAAAACTGCAATTACACCTGCTATAAAAAATGCCGGAATCAAACAAAGCAGAACATGCTCCCGGGCATACCACTTTGTCAGTTCAAATGCCTCCAACAGGGCATTATTAAATCGTTCCGTCCCCACGGGCATGAAGTAGGCAAATAAGAAGAAGCCTGCTACCCATGCTAATATTCTAACTTCCTTTTTCCATTCCATATTACAGATATTTAAATTTGTTTATTTTTCGCAACATTTTACATTTGGTTTTAATAATTCTCGTGTATCTCCTAATATATCATGCACCCAGCAATCATCATTACCTGCACTTTCTCTGATAGTAAGAGCAATAATATAAGCTATTTCTTTTGGAGTTGCACCAGCTTGTATTGCCCCATTAAAATGCTTTTTTACACAAGGTGCTGACCGTCCTTTTATTGCAAGTGCAAGGCAAATAAATTGATAAGTCTTTTCGTCAATCATTCGTTTTTGTTCGTACATCTTATCAAGATCATCGAACATACCTGTAAATTCAGGAAAATTTTCTGATAAAAATTTCATACTTATTAAATTTTAAATGTGTTTATTGTTTCTATAAAAACATTTCGTAAAATTACGAACTAAAAGATTAAAAAATTTTTATAAAAAATAAATTATTGAGTAATATAATCCAACAACGATAAAAATTACGGAAACAATCCTGCGGAACCATATCTCAAATATTTTGACCTTATTATAAACTCCACCGACACCTCCAATGGTATAAGCAATAAACCAGGCGAAAATAATGGCTGGCAAACCTGTTCCTGTTGCAAAAATCACCGGTAAATAAAGCCCTGATGAATTTGTAATTGTCATTGGGATCAGCATGCCAAAATACAACACACCACTATAAGGGCAAAAAGCAAGCGCAAAAACTATTCCCAGCAATAATACACCCAGAAAGCCCGACCGGCTTTTTTCCTCCACTTTATCAGTTAGTTTTCCAAGCCCGGGAAAATTTATTTTTACAAAATCCAGCAAAAAATAACCTATCACGATTAATATGGGGCCAAGTAGTTTTTCTCCCCACTGCTGAATAAAACCGGATATTTGAAACTGACTTGCTCCGAGATAGAAAATTAATCCAATTCCTGTATATGTAATTGCCCGTCCGAGGGTATAAATCAGTCCGTTAGTAAATACCTTTCGCTTGTTATCGAGGTCTTTTCCGATGAAACCTATGGCTGTGATATTTGTTGCCAGCGGGCAAGGGCTTATTGCCGTCATTAGTCCCAGAATGAACGCTGACAATAGAGGCAGTTGCGTGCTATCGAACCAGTTTTGAAGGAATTCCATATTTTTAGTTTTAGAATTTGCCCCCCCCTCCGAAAAGTCAATTTCTTGCCACAAAGGCTCAAAGGCACTAAGACCCACTAAGCTTAAAGTCCTGAATATCTTTACTTTGTGAACCTTGGTGTCTTACCTTCATGGCATTTTCTTAATTTTTGAATTATTTCAATAAATCATCAATAGTAACTTTTATTTCCTTTTTTAACTTATCCGGGTTGGTACGGGCATACATGAAAGCCTTATTCGTCAGGTCGACTGTTTCATTTTCGGAAACGAATAATAAGGATTGGCCTGATACCTGATATTTTTCAGCAAGCGGCTCATTAGTTTCATCCTCTATGTTGAGTGAAACGAATATGATTTGCTTATTGTTCACCATCTCCGGATACAAATCTTTAAGAGCTGATCTTGTTACATCTTCCACTGCCTGGCACGTTGCACACCTGCGGGTATTATGGAAGTAATAAACTTCAATCTCTACGTCCTTTATGGTACTTTCCTGTGAAACTTTATTTCTGCTGCTTTGATCATTATTTGCTACTGTATTCAACGCAAAAATCATAAGGATTGTAATACTTATTACTGTTTTCATTTTGCAAATTTTTATCTGGTTAATATTTGTTTAATTTCATTTGCAGACGGTACTCGTCCTTTTATTACTACCTTTTCATCAACTACGAGTGCAGGTGTTGAAACCACACCGTAATTCATAATTTGCATAATATCTTCAACTTTTGAGATATTTGCTTCGATGCCTGTTTCGGCAACAACTTCACGAGTGAGCTTTTCAAGTGTTTTACACTTCGGGCAGCCTGTTCCAAGAATTTTTATTTCCATGATTCAATTAATTATTTATAAATGTAATTCGTAATTCGCAAAACTACGAACAAAAGTATTAAATTTTTTATAATTGCAAGAATTTTCTAAACAGTTTTTGGGCTAATTTCCAATTTTCTTTATTCAGGCAATATTTAATTTTGGGAAGTTCTATTTCACCTTGTATTAATCCAGCTTCTTTAAGTTCCTTTAGGTGTTGTGATAATGTTGATTTTGCTATGGGTAATTCGTCGGATAAATCACCGCTATAGCAACACGATTGTTTCGAAAGCAACTCAATAATATACATTCTGACGGGATGCCCTAATGCTTTGGCAAAACGAGCTGCTTTTATTTGTTCTTCTTTAATAATTTCTTTAGTCATTTATTTATATTTATTTAATTCGCAAAGTTACGAACAATAATCAATAACGGCAAATAAATCATTATCACTTAAAACTAAAATCGCTTATAAGGTAAATTTTCCCCATTTTTCTTTCCGGCTTTCAGGCAGCAATGACTCTTCGATTCAAACCACTGTCAATGCAATCAACAATTTGTTGGACAATTATGGAAAAACCATTGATAGCAAAAAGATTTTAATTTTGCAATTGGCTTCCGGCTATTTTGCATCTATTAGCCAAAAGCAAAAAACCTGGTTAAAACATACTTAATGAAAAAGTTACTTGATTTTTTCTTTTCATTACAATTTGCACTGACGTTGTTGGCAGTTTTTGCAGTTACCATTGGTACTGCCACCTTTATTGAAAATGATTATGGGACCACTGCAGCCAAAGTTATAGTGTACGATGCAACATGGTTCGAAGTATTATTATTTCTGCTGGCAGCCAGCATGACCGGAAATATTTTTCGCAATAAACTTATCCAAAGAAAAAAATACAATGCTCTGATATTTCACCTTGCTTTTGTAATCATTCTTTTGGGAGCCGCAATAACACGTTATATCGGATATGAAGGAACTATGAGAATCAGAGAGGGTGAAACATCCAATAAAATCATTACGGATCACACATATCTACAGCTTCAGGTCAATGATGGTGCAAATCAATACGATTATAATACAAGGGTTATGTTCTCTTCCTTTAGAAAAAACCGTTTTAGGAAAACTATCCCCTTTGGAAACAAATCATATAAAATTCAATTCTCAAGTTATATCCCTAACGTTGCTCAAATATTTGTGGAAGATCCAAATGGAATACCCATCATTGCAATTGTAACAGTTGATGGTGAAGGCCGGCATTCAAACCTACTCAAAGAAAGGGAATCAATTGGCTTTGGAAACTATTCTATTTGTTTCAACTGCACTGACACCTCAAATAACTCAATAAATATTACATTAAAAGAAGGGGAATTATTTTTCACCTCTCCTATCCCGGTTAATGTTATGCATATGGAAAGTGGCATAACAGATAGCCTTGAGGTAAAAACAGCGCATACTCTAAGTACCAGGACGTTGTATTCTCATGATGGAAACAGTTTTGTGATCCGGTCATTTATTGAGAAGGGACAGATTCAGTATGTTTCAGCTCCTGCCGGTTCGGATCATAATTTGCACGATGCAGTTGTGTTAAAAATAACCTATGAAGGGAAAGAGGAAGAGGTGGTCTTATTTGGAGGAAAAGGTTATTTAGGGGAAAAACACACGACCAAAATAAATGGCATTGATTTCACCATTTCTTATGGAGCTAAAATAGAGAATTTGCCTTTCTATATTACACTGCGTGATTTTCAGTTAGACAGGTATCCGGGTTCACAAAGTCCTTCCTCATTTGCCAGTGAAGTTACACTGATCGATCCCCGCTACGATATTGATGAGCCAAGGCGAATCTATATGAACAATGTTTTGAATTACAGCGGGTACCGTTTTTTCCAATCATCATACGATCAAGACGAGAAAGGGACCATACTTTCGGTTAACCATGACCAATTTGGAACAATGGTAACTTATTTTGGCTATTTTCTGATGTCCTTAGGCATGTTGTTAAACTTTTTTGGCAAAAAGAGTCGATTTAGGTTTCTGATTAGATCCTCTACTAAGATCAGAGAAGAATTAAAAAAGGCTTTTAGTATAATTGTCATAATAACACTCACCTTTTCAGCTGCCTGGGGGAGTGAAAATGAAGGTGATAGCATTTGTGGTGTCATCGATAAAGATCATGCCAGAAGCTTTGGGGAATTACTTGTGCAGGGCAATGACGGAAGAATTGAACCAATGAACACCCTCACGTCTGAAGTCTTAAGAAAAATTGCACGTAAAGACAAAATAAACGAACTCTCTGCTGATCAGACAATTTTAGGTATGGTGTCAGATCCCGGATACTGGCAAACCGTACGCATGATTAAAGTAAGTGACCCGTCTTTAAAAGATTTGCTGGAATTAAAAGGGAAATATGCTTCTTTTAATGATTTTCTTGACCTTAATACCGGAGCCTACAAAATCTCCAATTATGTGGACGCATCGTATAATAAAAAACCGGCTCAACGGACAGGTTTTGAGAAAGATGTGATAAAAGTGGATGAAAGGGTCAATATTTGTTACATGATATATACCGGATCTCTGTTTAGAATTTTCCCAAAGCCAGGTGATGAAAACAATAAATGGTATGCTCCTGAAGATGCAGAAATATTCGACACTACCGATGTGGTTTTTATCCGACACATACTCCCTTTATATTACAGCACGATAAACAAGGCCATAGTTTCTGGAAATTGGGAAGAAGCCGGAGAAAACCTTGCTTATATCAAGAGTTATCAAAAGAAATACGGAGAACAAATTTTTCCCAATCTTAAGAAAATCAGATTGGAGATTCTGTATAATAACATCAATGTATTCAAAAAATTATTTCCACTCTATAGCCTTGTTGGCTTCATACTTCTTATCCTTCTGTTAATAACAACCATACGTAGATCGTCAGGCTTCAGGATCACAATTCGAATACTTGTTATACTCCTTGGTGCCGCCTTTGTCTTACATACAGCAGGATTGGCTTCCAGATGGTATATTTCAGGGCATGCACCATGGAGCAATGGGTATGAAACTATGATTTACATTGCCTGGGCAACCGTGGCTTCTGGTTTCATCTTTATGAAGCGCTCACGTATCACTCTTGCCGTTACATCAGTCCTGGCATCCCTCACCCTGATGGTTGCCAATATGAGCTGGATGGATCCGGAAATCACTAATCTTGTTCCCGTCTTAAAGTCTTATTGGTTAATAATTCATGTTGCGTTGATCACGGCTAGTTATAGTTTTCTGGCCATCGGAATGATCCTGGGCTTCATGGTATTAGTAATATTAAGTTTTGCCAACGAAAAGAATTATAGAAAGATAAAATTGACGATTGAGGAATTGACCAACATCAATGAAATGAACCTCACAATTGGAGTAGTCTTTCTAACGATAGGAACATTCCTTGGAGCTGTATGGGCAAACGAGTCATGGGGCCGATATTGGGGCTGGGACCCAAAGGAAACCTGGGCTCTTGTTTCCATTCTGGTTTACTCTTTTGTGATACATATGAGAATGGTTCCGGGACTTAGGGGGAGTTTTGCACTTAATTTCGCAGCCCTGATCAGTTTCAGCGCCATATTAATGACTTACTTTGGCGTAAATTATTACCTCAGCGGTTTACACTCCTATGCCAGTGGTGACCCCGTACCTATTCCTTCTTTTGTATATTATACTATTGCAATTGTAGCTTTTGTTTCAATTTTTGCTTTCCTGAAAGAGCATAAATTTTCAAAGCTAACAAGCTAGCCATATTTTCGGGAAAATGTTATTACTTATCAGTTATGGCTTCAAGGCTAAATAATATTTTGATGTGCTACGAAAAATAATATTTAGCCATTTGGTTCTATCATAATAATTTATCTAAGCCTTTTACAGTATAAGTTAATGCCTTCCCGGCACATGTATCAATACACAAACCACAGCGGGTACAGTCTGCTCCGGCATAGTGAATTTCCTGCGTTGCTTTCCCTCTTTGTACAAACCAGAGTACGTGTGGCACCAGGCAAACGGTTTGGCAATCTCTGCAAAATCCGCATTTATCAAGTTCAAACTTTATGGTGACAGGAGCAAACGTTCCAATCATCCCCATGGTAGTTCCCAATGGACAAACATACCTGCACCAGAAGCGCTTACTGTAAACAATCTCAAAAATCACTAACCCCAATATCCACAATAAAAGCAATCCGGGGCCGTAAATCATAGCTCTTGATATAATACCAACCGGGTTGATATCTTCAAAAACAAGATTCTTAGTAAGTAAGGCCAGAACAATAAAGCCAGCCCAAAAAACATAGCGCAGGTAACGATTAAATGCATGCTCTTTTATTCTCTTTTTTTCCACCAGAAAATCATGCAATTTTTCAGCCAACTCAGCAATAAAATGGTACGGACATACCCACGAACAATACGTCCTTCCTCCCATCATTGCATAAATTAAAATAATGGTAATAAAGCCAATCCAAAAGTTCATGGTGAGATGGATGATGTATCCTGTTGTTGATGAGATAGCCAACATCTGTAATGCATTATATGGATCCATCAGGTAAAATCCAATCAACCGGGAGCCACTCAACGAACCTTCTAAAACAGACAGATCTAATAAAAATGAAATAACAAACAAAACATTAATGAATATAAGCACAGGCCACCTTATATTTCTCCATTTATGATTGCCTTTTTGTGACTTACACCACTCCTTGTAATCCATGCCCAGCTTTGAATGGGGCATCTCTTCCATTGGCTTTGGAATTAGGGGGGGGTTATTTTTAATACTATTAAACATGCTATATCTGATTTACTGGTTCAACAATAATACTCGGTTGTTCTGTCGGACATACCATTACGCACACACCGCAACCTGTACATCCGTCTAAAATTTTGGGTTTATATGTTGGATTTCCGTTATTATCGTAACTCTCCTCCATCATAATAGCTTTGCACCCAATAGGGCATTCAGTAACACACAAATCGCATATTTCCCTATCGAAAATTTTTTCTCTCAGGGGTGATGCCTTTGTTTCTTCACGGTTTGAAGATCTGTGACCACCTCCAAAGCCTCTTCCTCTACCTCTTCCTCTTCCCTGGCCACGCCCCCCTGATCTTCCTCTGCCCGGAGATCTGTAGACACCATCAAAATTTTCACCCCTTGGAGTGCCCTTAAATCCTTCTCCTTTTATTGCAAGGCAAGTATTTTCATTTAGTTTTGCAACGCCCATGACCACAGCCTCTCTCATTGCTTTTATCTGAACTTTAAATGGGTTGAAGTTCGGGTCACTCACATCATTTTCCCTATAATACTCATCAATAACCTTTTCTCCCTCTTCTTTAAATGGCCTAAAATCTAATACCGCTGTCGGACAGGTTTCTACACACTGCAGCGAATCGCAGGAAAAATCGCAGGGTTGCTCTCTTACATCGATATAGGGTGTGCCGTAAGACAAAGCCTCATTAATTCCGGCGAGTTTAATGGCTTGTACCGGGCATATTTGCACACATAACCCGCATTTGATACAGCCAAAAATAAAGGTCTCCTCTGAAATGGCGCCTGGGGGCCTCAGGAAGTCCTGGCGTCTGGTATCTGACCCTTTAACCTTTTTAATTAAGCCAACCCCGGCACCGATAGCGGCCATTGCCGTGACAGCAACTGCGCTTGATTTTAAGAATTGGCGCCTATTAAGGTCTGTTTTATTCTTTTTCATTTTATTGGTTTGGTGTTTTGTCTAATTTTAGTAAAATTAACTAATTAAATTCGAAAATATTTAACAATATAAATACTGGTTTAAAAACATTTAAAAATAACATGGCTGTAATTGGATTGCTTTTAACTTATCTACTTTATTAAGTAATTAATTACTAATATTCTAAATTATAATACAATAAATTGATATTGCCATGAACTCAGCGGAAATTATTTACAACTGAGTAATTTAGATCAATTCTAAATTAAAAACAGAAATGATTATTAACTATAATTCATAAAAGCTTAAAAGTATATTTGCATGAATAAACCAATATTGATTTGAACTTATAACCTCTTTACTAATAAACTTAACACAATGGAACTAAAAGAACAAAAGAAGAAGGATACTATCATACTCGAAGTTAAAGGGAGACTGGATACCACTAATTATGGAGAGCTTGAAAAAAAACTTACCGAGTTATTCGATAATAATGAAAAAAATATTCTTCTGAATTTCCATGAGCTTGATTATGTCAGCAGTGCAGGGTTACGGGTACTGCTGTTATTCCTGAAAAGAGCTAAAGCAGAAAACGGGAGCCTGGCAATCTGTGATCTGAAGAAAAACATTGAAGATATTTTTAAAATATCCGGCTTTAATACCTTGTTTGAGATATATGATAATCAAAATGATGTTTTGGGGGAGTGACAATAATAACGTTTATTAAGTTTGAGTAAATGGTCCAGTATATATGCTTTACCGATCCCTCATCAGAGGAAATGGATAAAAAGTTAAAAGACCTATCCCGGTGTCCCGGGACATGCTTCTTTATTGACATTATCAACTCAACTGACATTAAGTATAAAACAAATGTTAGTGAATGGGGAAGGAAACTTAACAATACCTTTAATTTTATCTCCTTCCTTAACGACTTTCCTGACAATGTTGTTAAAGGAATCGGGGATGAGTTGATGATTTATATTCCGGATGAAGATTTAAAAGCTAAAACAACATATAATAATTATTTCGCTCTACTTAATGAGATATTTGCTACGCTGGATAATATTAAAAATTATCCGCTCGAAGATGTATTCCTGCAATGTAAGGTTTCGATACACTATTGTACAGAAGTATACAATATTTCCTTTTTCAAAGGAGTCAACGACTATTACGGGCAGGATATTGATTTAACTGCAAGGCTAATGTCTAAATCCAAAAAAAGCAGAATCGTTCTTAGTGAGAAGTTTTTTACAAAAGTCAAAAACGATGTTGATAACCTAGGGCTTCGGCTTGAAGAAACAGATCTTAAGAACATCTCCCAAAAATACATTGAAGATTTCAAGGGTGTTCCCTACCCCACCGAATTCAGGGTCCTGGATGTATGATACTATTTCTTTAGAAGGATTGTCGGGGAAACATAAAAACAAAAAATATTTACCCAATTTTAATGGTTTCCATTGTGACATTAGCTGCATTTACAACTACAGGTTTTAAATTCAAAACTGAAAAAGTAGGGTAATAAGGGTGGTACGGTTACGCTTGAAGATGTAAAAGATGTTAAGGTCAATCCAAGATAGAGAATCGTAACAGATTATTTTCTTTTCTGCATCAAACAGATCCATGCCATTGGCGGTTCAGGTTTATTGGAGAAAAAATAGCTTGCCGTGAGTGAAAGGATCATGAAATAAGGCTCAACGGCCATTACAATATCCTTTGCTGTTCGCAGAGGGGGGCCAGACTCGTTATGTGGTTTGTCGGCACAACCTATAAGGCTTAACCACAATCCTTCTTTCCCAAGCAAAGAAGAGACCTTTTGGGCATACGCTTTTCTTTCTTCATCTGAATCGAATGAATGAAAGCATCCCCTATCGAAAACAAACTCAAATGGGGCTTCTTTTATCTCGTCCAGAAAAAAATTACCAGTGATGAAATTACACTTAGCTCCAACTTTTGACGCTCTGATCCTGGCTTCGGTTATTGCGATCTCTGAAACATCAATCCCCGTAATTTGAAAATTTTGCTGTGCAAGCCAGATTGCATTATCACCTGTACCACAACCTATCTCTAATACTTTGCAGCTATTAATGCCTTTTTCTTTAATAGTTTTTATTAAATTAAAATCAGGTCTTCTTATGTCCCAGGGGAAATAACCCTCTTGGTAATGACCCTTGAACCGGTTGCTGACGTGTTGTTGAGGATTTTTCATATTAGTATTTAATGTACAATAAATAGTATTAAACCCCA
>JAGLWB010000332.1 GCA_023133655.1 Bacteroidales bacterium | reverse complement strand
TTTAAAAGATGCAATTTATTTTCAGGCTATGGTTAATTACGATGAAGAACTAACGAAATTAACTGAAAATATTAATGAACCCTAATATAGTGATTTATTATAGGAAATAGAAATATAATAATTAAAATATGGCTGAAAATGCAGCAAGTAAAGAAATTTCAAACTATTTAAATTCTAATTAAAATGAAAATATCAGCAATAATATGTGCGTACAATGAAGAAGAAACAATTAAAAATGTTGTAACAACTGTTTCCGATTATTTTTTTGACGAAGTAATTGTCATAAACGATGGTTCAACCGACAAAACTGATGAAATAGTACGCGGACTTACGGATTTACACAATCTTAAATATATCTCTCTGCCGGAAAATAAAGGCAAAGGATATGCAATGGCTACCGGAGTTAAAAATGCAATCGGTGAAATAATTACTTTTATTGATGCCGATTTATCAAACCTGACCGAGGAACATTTTTCGCAATTATTAACGCCACTAATTAGCAAAGAAGCAGATATGGTTCTTGGTCAGCCTACGGAAACAGTGATTAATTACAGTGTTAATCCGTTTAAAGCCCTTACAGGTCAAAGGACCGTATGGAAATCAGACATACTATCAATTCTGGAAGATATAAGCAGCTCAAGATTTGGAGTAGAAACTTTAATCAACCTGTGTTATAAAGCCAATGGAAAAAGGGTAAAATATATTTCATTGAACGGGTTGAAACATCCTACAAAATTTCAAAAAACCTCAGTAACAAATGCAACTAAGCAATTTGTTGCTGAGGGCCATGAAATTGCAATTACACTATTTAAGAATTATGATTTGATTATTAATAGTATTATGAACAAACTAATTAAGGAGGAACAAAAAATGAAAACTAAAGAAATCAAAAAGCAAATCGTTGCTGATTTGAATAAAGCAAACGAAGTTGTCAAGGAGTCCTTAAACGATTTAGCGGATAAGGCGCATGAAGCAAAATCTAAGCTTCAAATAAGAACAAGAAATATTCCTGTAATAGCAAAAAAAAGAATGCAAGCATCCAAAAAGGATGTCAAAGATTTTTCCGGACAGGCAGTTGAAATTGGGAAAAGTACACTTTCGCGCATGCAGAAAGGGATTAAAAAAGGATCAAAAATAGAATTAGATAAAAAGCAGTAGTAAATCAATAATTAAACTAAAAAATAAATAATATCATGAAAATAAGAAATGTAATTATAATTGTAATAGTAGTAATCGCAATTGTAGTAGGCGGTTTGGTAATATGGAACCCTTCATCTCAGGTAAAGGAATTGGTAAATAAAATTGAAAAAAAGGTTGATCCTGATAGCTTTCAGAACTGGAAAGAAGTGAGAAACGATAAAATCAAATTAGCCGAAGCAAAAATTGCGTTATTAAAAGCCAAAGTTGCAATGGAAATTGTGCAATCGCAACAAACAGCAGAAAAGGAATTAGATAGTGCAATGAATTTACTATCTGATATCAAATCGGATTTAATTAGTAAAAGGCATGATCAAATTGAAATAGTTAGGCAAAAAATAGGAAAGGCTAAGGAAAGTATTAATAAGAAAAGTTTAGATGCCAGCGAGAATATTAGTGCAGCAATTGAAGAAACAGAAGCTTTAATAAAAGAGTACGAATCAAGTATGAAGGATGTTAAAAATGATGAAGAAGAACTGCTAAATAACCATTACGTTAACCTTCAGGCACAAGCAGCTTTGCTTAAAGCAAAATTAGCAGTAAAATCTAAGGATACCTACGATCAGGCCTATAAAAATCTGGAAGAAGCAAAGAAGTGGTATAGGCACAACAATTACGAGGCATCAAAAAAGATTGACTCCACAAGTGTCGAAATGATCGAAGAAATTAATGAGGCTCAGGAATACCTTAAAGAGAAAAAAGATGAAGCCGGAGTTTTGATTTCCGATATTCTTTCAAAAGCATCTGAGCTTGTGAAAGATAATGATCATTAAATTGTATATTTGTTAAAAAAAAAAGAAATTAGTATTAATAAAGGAGGTAAAAATGATTGATCTATTTAAAAAAGGGATTCTTACGGGAATCGGAATTGGTTTGATGACCAAAGAAAAAGTACAGGACTTTGCGAAAAAAGCTGCTGAAGAAGCAAAATTAACGAAAGAAGAAGGCCGTAAATTTACAGATGAACTTTTAAAACAGTCGGAAGAAACAAAGCAGCAGATTGAGGAGAAGATTAACGATCAGGTAAAAAAGGTTATTGACAAGTTAGGTGTGGCAACCCGGGAAGACCTGAGAAAAATCCAGGAACAATTGGATAAACTGCAAAGTTCGCTAAGTAAAAAAACAAGTAAGAAAAATGATTCGTAAGATCGGGATGATTGGCAGAACATATCGTCATGCCAACCGCTATCTGGAAATTATTGGTGTGCTTTCAAAGCATGGGTTTGCCGATATTATTTCCCGTTCAAGGTTAGAGAGTGTTATTGATTTTGGGAAAAAGATTGTTTTCAGGAAGGCAGATCCTAAAATACTTTCCCTTTCACGCTGGGAGCGGATGCGTCTGGTTCTGGAAAAACTTGGACCGACTTTTATAAAATTCGGACAGGTAATGAGCAACCGGGCGGATTTAATCCCTATGGAATTATTAGTTGAGATGGAAAAATTGCAGGATTCTGTGCCCCCTTTTTCAGGAGAAGAAGCTACCCATATTGTTGAAAAAGAACTGGGAAAACCGCTTACTGAAATATTTAAAAAATTTTCACGATCACCTATTGCAGCCGCATCCATTGCCCAGGTTCATAAAGCAACACTTCTCGATGGGGAAGATGTTGTGGTTAAGGTACAGCGACCGGGATTAGAACGTATTATCGAAACAGATCTGGAAATTATGTTCAATTTAGCCATGATGGCCGAAAAGCATATTCCTGAAATGAAATTTTTAAACCTTGTTCATCTTGTTGAAGAGTTTGAAAAATCAATTCGTAAGGAGTTGAATTTTTCTATCGAGGCCACTAATTTAAACCGGTTCGGTACATGTTTTCAAAAAAATGCAAACATCTATGTACCTAAATATTATAGGGATTTTTCTACAAAAAAAATCCTTACAATGGAATTTATTGATGGCATCAAAGTTTCAGATATTGAACATTTCAAAAAGTTTGAACTTGATCCGAAAGTTATTGCAAGACGAGGTACCGATTTGTTTTTAGAACAAATATTTGAATATGGTTTTTTTCATGCTGATCCTCATCCCGGGAACATTCTGGTATTGCCCGATAATATTATCTGTTTCTTAGATTATGGAATGATGGGGACACTCACCAAAAGGACTATGGAATTAATAAAATCCATAATGATCGGAGTAGTAAACAGAGATTCCGATGTAATTACCAGGAATGTTATTAAACTATGTGATAGTAGTGGAGAATTGAACATAAACAGGATAGAATTGCAAACAACCGAACTAATTGACAGGTATTATTATCAGTCATTACAACAAATTGATATATCGGCTCTTTTTAATGATTTTGTAATATATTTCCGTGAAAATAATTTTATAATTCCTTCTGATTTATATTTACTAGGAAAGGCGCTTGTGATACTACAGGGAAACGGAGAAAAATTAGATCCGGATTTTAATTTTTCTAAACATGTTGAGCCATATGTAAAAAAAATAATTAAAGATCGCTACCACCCATTCAAAATAGTTAGGGATATATATTTTTCTGCGGAAGAGTTGGGGCAATTGATGCAGGACTTGCCCTTTGATGCACGTGAGATTATCGGGAAAATCAAAAGTGGTAAGATTAAAATTGATATTGAGCATAAAGGACTTACCCCCATGCTCAAGACACACGGCCAGATAAGTAATCGTATTGCGTTTGCTATTGTTTTAGCTTCCATAATAGTTGGCTCTTCATTAATAGTGCTTTCAAAAATCCCTCCAATGTGGAATGACATTCCGGTTATTGGACTTATCGGGTTTCTTGCTGCTGGTATTCTGGGTTTTTGGCTTCTTATTTCTATCTTGCGTCATGGGAAAATGTAAGATAGTTAGAGCCCATAAAGGAACAAAGGATGTTTGATTTAAGAAGTGTTTTAAAAATGAAAAAATCTCATTATTATTATTTTAAAAAAATCTTGGTATCAACATAGGAACATCATTCATGTATTGTTCATACTCACTTCCAAATTCCTTTAATAGTATTTTCTCTTCATATTTAGATATATAGTAATAAAAAATAACAATAAAAATCCAGATAATGGCAGAAATTATTGACAGGGTCAGAACAATCAATCCCAAATACAATAATATTGACCCCAAATAAATTGGATGTCGAACAATTCCGAACACACCTTTACGGATCACCATTGGTTTTTCTCTAATCTCCCCAAAAATTATCTTTAATCCAGCCCTGGCCAAAAATCCAGAACAGAAGAGAATAGCTGCTGAAATCAAAATTTTAACATAGATAGGAATATAATCAGCGATATAAGTAGAATATTTAAAGAAAAATGAGTCAGTTATCCATACAGCTAAAAATATTAATAATAGAATAATTTGACCTAAATCACCTAATGAATGTTCGCCAACTAAATCAGGCCTGTCATGGTGTTTTTTTGTTTTGTCCTTTTTTATTTTTTCCATAATAGAATGATCTTAGCAGTTGTGTTATCGATTTTAAAGATATCACAAATATAATTTTTTTATATATGATGATCGAAATTTTTTCCTCTCTTTCACTTTTCTCTTCTCTCCTTTCTATCTTTCGGAAAACTGTCAGGTGTAACACCTGACAGGCACGAAGTTTTTTTTATATATGATGATCGGGATTTTTTCCTCTCTTTCACTTTTCTCTTCTCTCCTTTCTATCTTTCGGAAAACTGTCAGGTGTAACACCTGACAGGCACGAGTAATGATCAGAATTTTCTCCTCTCTTTCACTTTTCTCTTCTCTCCTTTCTATCTTTCGGAAAACTGTCAGGTGTAACACCTGACAGGCACGAACAGGCACGAAATCGCATATTCCGGGTAGAGCGGTTC
>JAGLWB010000331.1 GCA_023133655.1 Bacteroidales bacterium | reverse complement strand
CCTCATAACGAAAACCAGTAAGAAAACTTCATAAGGAAAACATTATGTGGCACTACATCAAACAGATCCTTCATATCGTTTCCATAGGAGAATATGCCATCTGAAGCGGAACTGGTCCTGCCCTGCGACCAGACCAGATAAAGGGTCGAACCGGGTGAATATTCCCATCTTACTACCAGGTTAGAACGGAACTGCCTGAAATTGAAATCAGGATTTCCTAAAGAATAATCTTCCGTCCCGTCACTGTTTTCATCAATACCATACATATTATCAATGGAATTGAAGCTTATTTCATCAGTCGTGAAAATATGATACCTGTCACTAAACTTATCTGCATCTGTATCGGTAATTTTCTTAAAATTACTATACTTACCTGCCGAAACAAAAGGTTGTCCGTAATACTCGATAGACAATTCCGGGTTGATGGTGTAATTTATTCTTAAAGTAAAACTCAATGTCTTCTGATCTAATTCACCAAACAGATATCTTGGATCATCATTCATGGCTGCCGTTTGTACATATTGCAATTTATTATTCTGAATGCTATACTCAGGTTCGAGCGATATTGACATTGAATTCATCGGTCTGATAGTGGTACCTCCCCAATATGCATGGTACCTGGAGCTCTTCCCATCTCCAAAACCATGGTAATTACCTATGTAGAATGAGACTTTTTTAGATCGGTCAGTATTAAGGTTAAAATTAAATCCTACATCACCGGGACTGACAAAATCAGGCCCGCCCCGCAACAGTGTTGTTGAAATGTTTTCATTTTCCCGTGTGAAGTTACCATTTAAGCGCCAACGGTTTTTGAACTGGGAATTGAAATTTATATTGGTATATGTCGATACAAGCTTACCGGAGAAATTCCAGTACATCCAGTAATTCATATTAAGATAGAAATTATTGAAGATGGCAAAAGGATCACGGATATAATATCCTGCCCATGTACCGTGATGAATTAAATCCGAATATCTCATATAGCCGATATCATTGAATTCCAGCCCGGGGGAACGTAGAGTGACACTAGTCTCAAACTGCAACCTTTTTTTGCTCCTTTTTCCAAATTTTATGGTGCCACCATAACCTGCCAGTGATGTGAGAGTTGAATCAACCGTCAGGTGATTAGCATCAAGTCTCTGATAATATCGTGCTGAGGATCTCTGTGTAGTTATAATAGCCTCTTCTTTCCCTTTTACATTACTGAATTCAGCATTTCCTGATAAGTACCATGTTCGTTCTTTCCAGGTATGTTTAAAATCGATTCCTGCTGTATATGCTGCAGAATGAAGATAATCGAGAGCAGGGTTATTGATGTCTCTGTTTACTGCTGTAATCATAGCACCCAGTACAGTTTCTCCCTTGTTAAAATCCTGTTGCAGACGTCCTACAAAATAGTTGGTTAGCGGTTCAACGGTCTCTTTTCGCCTGGCACCATCGTTATCAATCAACGCTTTCTCATCAGCCGTTACACTCTCAAGTATTCCTATTGACAATCCTTTTTTTGTTTTTCCCGACAATTTTGATGCAGCCAGGATAGTAGAAGACTCGGGCATTTCAACATATTCATTATCTGCTGTTTCAGGATAATTATGTGGATACCTTCCTATCCGCCGGGAATAAAATAGGTTATCCGCCCTCATTTTGTGGATAACAATGCTCTGGCCAGGTCTGAACTCATAGATGTTTTTACCCTCGATAAAGAAAGGACGTCTTTCAGAAAAATAGGTTTCAAAAGCGGTCAGGTTAACCTCCGAGGGGTCAGCTTCAACCTGTCCGAAATCCGGGTTAATTGTGAAGTCGAGAGTGAAATCATTGGTTATGCCGACTTTTCCATCGAGTCCTGCAGAAAATTTGCCCGATTTACCGTCAAGAAAAGGATTTCCTTCTACTTTTTCAAACCTCTCCATTCGTACTACTGTATATGGGAGTATCTCTACCTGGAGTTTTGGTTTTATATTTTTTATACCC